>JBEEHI010000138.1:0-55134 GCA_041167305.1 Verrucomicrobiota bacterium | reverse complement strand
AGATGGGGGATGTTTCGAGCATTGGGGTTCGAGCGCGACATAGTCAACGGCGTCCACCAGATTGACACCGCGCTGGCGCTTGTTCTGGGCGATGTGACCACGGGCGTTCCGTTGGTGCGCATCCATTCGCAATGCGTTACGGGCGAGATGCTCGGGTCAATGCGGTGTGACTGTGGGGACCAGTTGGAGATGGCCATGCAAGCCATCGCTGAGGAGGGCCGCGGGTTGCTGATCTACGAATATCAGGAGGGCCGTGGCATTGGCCTGTCGGCGAAGTTGCAGGCCTACGCGCTGCAGGACGGTGGTCTGGATACGGTTGAAGCAAATCGTGCCCTGGGGTTCGCGGCTGATTGCCGCGATTTCAGTCTGCCGGCCGCGATCTTGCATGACCTGGGCCTCAGTCGAATCCGGCTTCTCTCGAATAACCCCAGCAAAACCCGCGCGTTGGTTGATTCCGGCATCGAGGTCGTCGCCCAAGTTCCTTGCGAAGCCACGCCAACACTGCACTCCCTTGCTTACCTGCGGACCAAAAAGGAAAAGATGGGGCACGCGCTAAGGCTCGGTCCTCAAGAAAACACGGAGCATGACGAGGACTTCGAGTTCGCAAGCATTGAGGAGGCGATTGGCGAGCTTCAGGCCGGACGCATGATCGTCGTGGTGGACGATGAAGACCGTGAGAATGAAGGCGACCTAACGATGGCGGCGGAAATGATCACACCGGAGGCCGTCAACTTCATGGCCATGCACGGACGGGGACTGATCTGCCTGGCCATGACTGGCGAGAGGCTAGATGAGTTGGACCTCGCCCCGATGTCGCCAGACAACACCGCGTTGGGCGGGACCGCGTTCACGGTTTCGATTGACGTGAAAGGAGCTGACGTGACTACGGGGATTTCGGCCCGCGATCGGGCGCAAACCATTCTGGCCGTCACTGACGCAAGCACTTGTTCGGACGACTTCGCGCGACCGGGACATGTTTTCCCGCTTCGCGCCCGGGACGGCGGCGTCCTGGAGCGCCGCGGCCAAACGGAAGCCGCAGTTGATCTCGCCAGCCTTGCGGGACTCTCTCCCGCCGGCGTGATCTGCGAGATCGTCAATGATGACGGCACGATGGCCCGCGTGCCGGATCTCATCCGCTTCTGCAAGAAGCACAAGCTGGTGATGATCACGGTTTCAGAACTGGCGCGTTACCGAATGGATTTTGATGACGGAGCGATGCTTGAAGTGCTCGAAGGATTCATGCCGGTGTTGCCAAAATTTTCCGCACAAGGAGCGCGGCGATTTGAGCTGGGCGATTTAATTCCGAGCCCAGCCTTAACAAACTCTGAAATGTCGGGCTTCGAAAACTTGAGAAAGAGGTAAGAAAATATGAGTGCAACTGAAACTTTAAAAGCAAAGCGTCCAACCAGCAGCAAAACAGCGACTGGCCGACTATTTTTTCTCGAAGCGAGCGGCGGCGGGATTCATTCGGCTAATGCCGATGGATCGGACCGGAAAGTCATTCTCAGCGGAGCTCGAATTCCGGATGGCGTCGTCGTCGATCTTGAAGCCGGACACATTTACTGGACCAACATGGGTGTGCCGAGCCAAAACGACGGTTCGATCGAGCGCGCCGACCTAGACGGCCAGAATCGCGCAACCATCGTCGGCGAAGGCAAGACATTCACGCCAAAGCAACTTCATCTCGAGAAGAAGAGCGGCAAACTTTACTGGTGCGATCGCGAAGGCATGCGCGTGATGCGCGCGAACCTGGATGGTTCGAACATCGAAACTCTGGTCGACTCCAGCAAGGGCGCCGCGCGTCCAGGCACCGACGCGACGAAATGGTGCGTCGGGATCACGGTCGATCCGGATCGTGGACAAATTTACTGGACGCAAAAAGGTCCTGACGACGCGGGCAAGGGCCGCATCTTTCGGGCGAATATCGAAATCCCGAAAGGCGAGACCGCGGCCGCCCGCACCGATATCGAACTGTTGTTCGATGGTTTGCCGGAGCCGATCGATCTCGAGCTCGATCTGAAGAATCGGTTCCTGTATTGGACCGACCGCGGAGATCCTCCGCGCGGAAACACGGTAAGCCGCGCGTCGCTGGATGCCGATTTCACCAAACATCCGACACCGGATATTTTGCTCACGCATCTAATGGAAGGAATCGGGATCGCTCTCGATTTCAAAGGGAACCGGATGTTCATCACCGATTTAGCCGGCAACATTTTCTCCGCCAAGCTTGACGGCACGGAAAAGAAACCGCTCCTGGTCGCGCAGGGAAATCTCACCGGAATTGCTTACGCGGAAATGTCCTAGCACAACGCCATTAACAATTCACAACCAACCACCAACTTCGAGTCATGACCCAACTATTAGTTCTCTACTATTCCATGTATGGTCATATCGAAGCGATGGCAGGCGCGATCGCTGAAGGAGCGAAGTCCGTCGAAGGCGTTCAGGTCACAGTAAAGCGCGTCACGGAATTGATGCCTGAAGAAATCGCGCGCAAGGCGGGAGCGAAATTGGATCAGGCGGCGCCAGTCGCCACGCCGGCGGAACTGGCGAATTACGACGCCATTATTTTCGGTACGCCGACGCGGTTCGGCAACATGGCGGCGCAGATGCGCAATTTCCTTGATCAGACGGGCGGACTTTGGGTCCAGGGTTCGCTCATCGGCAAGGTCGCTAGCGTGTTTGCCAGCACTGGCACCGGAGGCGGGAATGAATCCACCATTCTCACTTTTATTCCGACCCTGCTGCATCTCGGCATGATTTACGTCGGGTTACCTTATTCGTGTCCTGAACTAACCAATATCTCGGAATTCAGAGGTGGTTCGCCTTACGGCGCGGCAACCGTCGCCGGGCCCGACGGCTCGCGAAAACCATCGGCCATCGAGCTCGCGATGGCGCGGTTTCAAGGCAAACATGTCGCGACTATTGCCAACCGGTTGCACACCTAAAATGGACGCGATGACACCAACGCAGAAAACGTCCCTATCCGACAAAATTTAAATCCATCGTTCAAGCGACTAACCAAATACAAAAAAAGGAAAATTCACCATGTCATACAACAAACCTATTAAAAGAATCGCCATTGTAGGCGCTGGAGTCATCGGCGCCAGTTGGGCCGCCGAATACCTGGCGCGTGGATTTGATGTCATCGTGACCGATCCCGGACCGAACGCCGAAGCCAATTTGCGCAAATACGTTGATGAAGCGTGGAAGGATCTGACGAACGTCGGCCTTTCCAAAGGCGCATCCCGCGATCGTCTCACGTTCACGACGGATATGAAGGAAGCCTTGTCGAAAGCGGACTTCGTTCAGGAAAACGGACCGGAGCGTCCGGATTTCAAGATGAAGCTGTTCGCGGACATGGACGATGCCGCTCCCGTCGATTCAATCATCGCGTCGAGCTCGTCGGGAATTACGCCGAGCGTAATGCAATCAAAATGCAAGCACCCGGAGCGGATTCTCGTCGGACATCCGTTTAACCCACCGCATATCATTCCGTTAGTCGAAGTTGTCGGAGGAACGAAGACGTCGCCGGAGGCGATTCAACAGGCGCTCGCGTTTTACGCGTCGATCGGGAAGAAACCGATCGAATTGAAAAAGGAGCTTCCCGGTCATGTTGGTAACCGGCTCCAGGCGGCACTCTACAAGGAGATCATGTATCTGATTCAGCACGACGTGCTGAGCGTCGAGGACGCGGACGTTGCGGTGAGCTACGGCCCGGGACCTCGTTGGGGAGTAATGGGGCCGAGTTTACAATGGCATCTCGGCGGTGGCGCCGGCGGCATTAAACACTTCATGGATCATCTGATGGATCCCCTGGTGGGAATGATCAAAACTCTCGGCACTCCAGATGTTACGCCGGAGCTCAAACAAACGATCGTCGACGGAGTCTTGCGCGAAGCTGGCAATCGTTCCGTGGACGAACTCGCACAGGACGAGAACGAGGTGATCATCGGACTTCTTCAGTTGCGCGCGCAGACCAACAACCGCGCGACAAAGACGAAACAAGCAGCTGCGTAAGGATCGACCGTGAACTCGATCTTTAACGATCCGGGCTTTTGGCACCGGCTACAGTTCGGGTTCACGATCGTCTATCACTACCTCTTTCCGCAGCTCACCATGGGACTGGCGTTGTTCATCGTTTACTGGAAATGGCGTGCGATCAGAACTGGGGACGAGAAATACAATCAGGCCGTCCGGTTTTGGGCCAAGATATTCGGACTTAATTTTGCCGTCGGTGTCGTGACGGGCATTCCGATGGAATTTCAGTTCGGAACGAACTGGGCGGATTTTTCGAAGTATGCCGGCGGCGCGGTTGGCCAAACGCTGGCCATGGAAGGGATGTTCGCGTTCTTCATGGAGAGCGCGTTCGTCGGCGCCCTGATCTGGGGCGAAAAACGATTAGGACCGCGCGGCCATTTTGCCGCGGCGTTAGCGGTTGCGCTCGGGAGTTGGCTCTCGGGTTATTTCATTCTGGTCACGAATTCGTTCATGCAGCATCCGGTTGGTTATCAGATCGAAGCGAACGGTTCGTTAGGCATCGCCAGCATGAGCGCCTATCTTTTAAATCCGTGGGCGTTTGTGCAATTCGCGCATAATCAATTGGCCGCGGTCGTGACCGGCTCGTTTGTCGTTGCTGCGATTGGAGCGTTCTACTCATTACGCGGTCTTCATCCAGTCCAAGCCAAACTTTATTTAGGCGCGGGAACTTTCGTTGGTTTGATCGCATCGCTGCTCGTTGCCTTTCCGACGGGTGACCAGCAAGCCAAGATGGTGGGCAATCATCAACCGATCACGCTTGCGGCGATGGAGGGAAAGTTCGAAGGCGGACCAATGGCGGGTGTCACGCTCATTGGTCAACCGAATGTTGCCGCGCAGCGGCTCGATAATCCGATCGAAGTTCCGGGCGCACTGAGTTTTCTCGCCTACGGCCACTTCGGAAGTTTTGTCCACGGTTTGAACGATTTCCCGAAAGATCAATGGCCGGACAATCTTGAGCTTCTCTACTACTCGTTTCACATCATGATCACCCTCGGAACGCTGTTCATCGCGCTGATGGGCTTTGCCACGTTGCTGAACTGGCGTGGGAAACTCGAATCAAGCCGCTTATTGCTTTGGATTTTGATGTTGGCGTTTCCGTATCCTTACATCGCCAACACCCTTGGTTGGATGACCGCGGAGCTGGGACGGCAGCCGTGGTTGATCTACGGCCTGTTTCACACGCGTGATGGTTACAGCAAAGTCGTCAGCAACGGGGACGCGATCTTCACCCTGATTGGGTTCACCGGGTTATATTTTGTAATCGGTCTGCTTTTTCTCGGCCTAACCGGCCGCGAGATCGCAGAGGGGCCTGAAGAAGAAGCGACCCTAGTTGTCGACCAAAGAGAGGCGGTGCTCGTATGATCGCCGCATGGTACGCCGCAGTTAGTCTCATGCTGATCATCTACGTCGTTCTGGACGGACGTAACTTCGGCGCCGGGATGCTACAGCGGTTTGTCGCCAAGACTCCGGACGAACGCCGACAAGTCATCGCTGCGATCGGGCCGTTATGGACGTGGCATGAGGTATGGCTCCTCGGTTTCGGCGGAACATTGATCGCGATCTTCCCGCGCCTGATGGCTTCGGCTTTTGCCGGTTATTATCTCGCCCTCTTTCTGATTTTGTGGTGCTTGATTCTGCGCGGAGTTTCGATCGAAGTCGGCGGGCACATCAATGATCGCCTTTGGCAGGGATATTGGGACTTCAATTTCGTTTTTTCCAATTTTCTTCTCGCGATTCTTTTCGGTGCAGCTGCGGGCAACGTCGCGCGCGGCGTTCCGGTGGACGCGCAAGGGAATTTCTCGATGGCGTTTTTCACCGACTTCAATGTCCGCGGCCATGTCGGTCTGCTCGACTGGTACACCGTTTCGATTGCAATTCTCGCCGTTGTCATGCTAGCGGCGCATGGCGCCACCTATCTAACGCTTAAAACTGAAGGCCCGGTGCACGATCGTTCGGAAAAATGGGCGAAATATCTTTGGATCGCGGTTCTCCCATTGCTCGCCGGAGTCCTGATTGAATCGAGAATCGTGCGTCCCGATCTGCCAGGACGCGCCTGGTCCAATCCATTTTGGTGGCTCGGATTGATCGTGATTGCTGCCTCAGGGTTCACGCTGCTCACCGCCCTGAAGAGCGGTCGCGAACTGCGAGCTTTCGTGGGATCAAACTTTCTCATTGTCGGTCTGTTAGCTACTGCAGCGGCCGCGATTTTTCCCGTGATGCTTCATTCGACACTCGCGCCCGAGAATTCGTTAAGCGCTTATGCCTTGGCATCCAGTCCGACCACTTTGCTTCGCGCGGGCTTTTGGTGGCCGATCGCTTTCGCGCTGGCCGTATTCTATTTCGTCTTCATCTCGCGACGCTACGCCGGAAAGGTAAGCGTCCGGCGCGACATACAAGGCTTCTACTAGGGACGCTGCCATGATTTACGTCCACTCTTTAGGACGGGCTGCCCAATATTTTCCGGAACGCGCCGCGCTTGCCGCAAACGGAACACGGTTAACTTTCCGCGAGCTACACGATCGCGTCGGGCGCATTGCTGCCGCATTGACGAAACATGGCTTCAAAGCGGGAGACCGGTTGGCCATTCTTCTTCCCAATGAGCCCGATTACATCGAGTTCGTCTATGCGTGCGCCTGGCTCGGCGTCACAGCGCTACCATTAAACACGCGGCTCTCAGTCAAAGAAATTGACGGCATCCTCGACGATGCCAAGCCGGGCGGATTGATTCGCCATTCGTCGCTGCCGGTCCCGACTGTGCAAGTTTCATGGCAGGCGGTACTCGATCAAGACCCGCTGGACATTCAAAGCGACTCCATTTCGGATCCAATTTACGATCCACACGCCATCCTGGCTCTTATCTATACCAGTGGGACAACGGGCCGGCCGAAAGGCGTCGAGATCAGGCACGCAAATGTTCTGGAGAACGTCTATCACACCCACTTCTGGTTCCCGCTTAAAGAAGGCGCGGTCCATTTACATGCCGCGCCGATTTTTCACATCGCGGATTTTCCTTTCATGTTCGCCGCCGCGGCTTTCGGCACCTGTCAGGTCACGATCCCAAAGTTCAGCCCTGAAACTTTCTGCGAGACAGTCCAACGCGAACAGGTCACGCACACTGTCCTGGTCCCAACCATGATCAATATGCTGACGCAGTCTCCGGAGCTGCAGAAGTATGACCTATCGACTCTTCGGCATTTCGGATACGGCGGATCTCCAATGGCGCCGGAACTCGTGCACCACACCAGGCAGGTTTTGCCGAAGGTTAAACTTGTTCAGGTCTACGGACTGAGTGAAGCCGGGTTCCTCACCGGCTTGAAAGACGGTGAGCACACCGAGGACAAACTCACGTCCTGCGGGCGTCCATGTACGGGAATCGACGTGCGCGTTGTCGATCCAACAGGAAACGAAGTCGAAATTGGGAAAACTGGCGAGTTGGTCGCTCGCGGTGCGAATATCATGCGCGGTTATTGGAACAACCCGGGCGAGACAGACGGCGCATTCCGGAACGGCTTCTTTCGCACCGGCGATGTCGGCTATCAGGATGCAAAGGGCTACTTCTACATTCTCGATCGGTTGAAAGACATGATCGTCACCGGCGGGGAGAACGTTTATTCCGGTGAAGTCGAGGCTGTGATTTACACGCATCCAGCGGTGCGCGAAGTGGCGGTCTTCGGAATACCGGATCCAAGGTGGGGGGAAATGGTGAAGGCTTTCGTTGTTCTCAAGCCGGGAGAAACCCTAACTGCGGAAGAGTTGATCGCCTATTGCCGGCGATCGCTCGCCACTTTCAAGGTCCCGCGGAGCATCGAGTTCTCGGGGACCGAGCTGCCGAAGAGCGGCTCCGGCAAAATTCTAAAACGCGTTTTGCGTGAGGCCGCCTGGGCGCGCCAGGAACGGGCCGTCGCCTGACGCCTTATATCGCTGAGCACTCCAGGCGATTAGCCGACGAAGTCTGGTTTTCCGGTGTTTTGCATAAGGCTCGCCAAAAAAATCTCACGCTTTTCTGAAATGTGCGGGCTTGGAAGCTTGAGAAAGAATTGGAACAACCAATGAGCACCGCGACGATAACTACACCATCGAGTGAGACGAGCGCAGCAACCGATCGATTGACTGACGCGCTGGAACTGAAGCTAGGTCATCCGGCAACGTCGCCGGATATCGACCTGCACGAATGTGTGAATGGCGTCCTCACAGATATCGGCATGACAACCGATGATTCCGGCGGAAGGCTTAGCTTTTACGGGCAAGATCCGATTCTTCCAAGCCCAGTGCGGTTCGGGACGATGGCCGCTGTGGGTCTCGCCGCACGAAGCGTTGCTCTAGCCGCACTTTGGAGACAGACCACCGGCGAAGGACAGGATATCTCGGTCGACGTGCGCAAAGCGCTGCGACGTTTCTACGGATTCTTTGACGGCAAATGGGAAACTATCAATGGACGGCCGCCTTCCCCAGGTGGCTATGCCGTTAGTCCTTTCCTGACGGGCCCGTTCTTTCGCGAAACACGAGATGGGCGACACGTCCTGGCTCTGGACATCTATCCTAAACTCCTCGTAGACACCCTCAATTTTCTCGGCTGCAGCCCGAGCCAGGAATCAATTAACGCCGCCATACTCAAATGGAACGCTCTGGAACTGGAACAGGCTGCTGCGGCAGAGGGGCTGGTTCTGGCAATGGTGCGGACGAATGAGGAATTTCGTCGGGAACCCCAATACACCGGCGTTCTCTCAAAAATGCCGCTGATCACAGTGGAAAAGATTGGCGAGAGCGATCCTGTTCCGCTCAAGCCGATCGATAATCTTCCGCTTGCTGGTGTCCGCGCATTGGGAATGGGTCACGTGATCGCCGGAGCTGCCATAGGTCGAGATCTGGCTCTATACGGCGCGGATGTGCTCAACATCTGGAGACCGCGCGATTCGGAGATCGAAGCCTTCGCTTGGGATGTCCAAGTGGGCATGCGCTCAACGATACTCGATGATTCGAAGGAAGATCGGGCACGGTTTAACCAGCTGCTTCAAGATGCCGATGTATTTTTTGCCAACAAGCGTCCGGGATTCTTGAAGAAGCACGACCTGGATGCCGATGCGCTTTGCCAGCGCAAGCCCGGGTTGATTCACGCGACCGTTGTTCTCCACGGTGAGAAAGGACCGTGGTCGAACCGACCCGGTTTCGATGAGATTGGCTCCGCAGTTTCCGGTCTCTTTGCCATCGAAGGTTCTCCAACTCAGCCGAAGCAGCCGCCAATTGTACCCATCTGCGATAATGTGGTCGGTTGGTTAGGCACAACCGGAATCCTCGCTGCCTTGCGCCGGCGCGCGATCGAAGGCGGTAGCTATCGCGTCGTAGTTTCGCTGACGAGGACAGTGCTTTGGATGCTCTCGTTAGGCATCTTCAACAAGGAGTATGCAAAGGCGACCGCTGGCTCGAGCGATGAACACATGTTGATCGATCCAGATCTTTTCACCGCGGAAACGCCGCTTGGAACTTATCAGGGAATGATGGACCAAATCGTTATGTCTCGCACACCGGGAGCCTACCGCACGGTCCTGGTTCCGCGTGGGTCTAGCAAACCCGAGTGGCTTCCGAACGGAAAATGATCGCACTGATTAATCCGGCAGCTCTTCCTGCTCTGCGAATCGCGGCGACCTTCTTCTTTCTCATCTACCTGGCGGGAGGCGTATACGTCTTTCGCAATCGTCACCGATTCTTTGACCGCGACGCGAACGTCGACAACGATTTTCCGGCCGCGCGCCATGTCAGAGTCGAGCTGTTTCTCATCCCGTGGTTAGGGATAACCACACTTATCCTGATTCTTCTTATCAGTTTCTGGCTCGCCTGATAAGGCGGCCGTCTGTTCGCAGCTAAACACGTACCGCTGAACTGACCATCACGGTCTGCGAGAAAAACAAGATTCTCTGAAATTTCGGGGCTCGAAAGCTTGAGAAAGGAGTGAATGAACGATTCGAATCTCAATTCTATCAATGGCGCGGATGCGCAGACGTCGAAGACGCCGCGGGTGGTGATCGTCGGCGGCGGTTTTGGTGGTCTGGCTGCGGCCAAAGCCCTTGGGAAAACGCCGGTCGAAGTCATTCTCATTGACCGGACGAACCATCATGTTTTTCAGCCGCTTCTTTACCAGGTAGCTACCTCAGTCCTCGCGCCGTCGCAGATGAGTTCGCCAATTCGTGAAGTATTGCGAAGACATAAAAACACAACGGTGATCATGGGCGAGGTCACGGGGGTGGATAAAGCGCAACGCTGCGTTTTTGTAAACAATGCGGATCGCGAGCAGGTGCCGGTGCCTTACGACTACCTCATTCTCGCCACCGGGGCGCGTCACAGTTATTTCGGACACAACGAATTTGAAAAGTTTGCTCCGGGCTTGAAAAGCGTGGCCGATGCCGTCGGTATCCGGAACAAAATCCTCAGCGCGTTTGAACAGGCCGAGGCCGAAGAAAATGTCGATCTTCACCGCGATTTGTTGACCTTCGTTTTGGTCGGGGCCGGACCAACCGGCGTCGAGATGGCGGCGGCGCTCGCTATTTTCGTTCGAACGTCATTACGTTCCGAATTCCGCCGGATCGATCCGAGTTCAGCACGAATTGTTTTGATCGATGCGGCTCGAAACGTCCTTGGCACTTTTGCCCCGAGTCTGTCTGAGGCAGTGGAGTCCCATCTGCAAAAGCTGGGAGTTGAAGTCCACCTGGGCCACGCCGTTGAGAAGATCGACAGCGAAGGAGTCATTGTCGCAGGCGAGCGAATTGCGAGCAAGACAGTGATCTGGACCGCCGGTGTCACGCCTTCCCCTGCCGGAAAATGGTTAGGGGTGGAGACCGATCGCGCTGGTCGCGTTCGCATTCAACCCGATCTTCGAGTTCCAAAGTATCCGGAAATTTTCGTGATCGGCGATACGGCCTCGCTCGACCAGGACGGGAAACCGCTGGCGGGAGTCGCTCAGGTTGCAATGCAACAAGGACGCTACGCTGGCAAACTGATTTGCCGCCAACTTGCCGGCAAGAAGGCGCCAAAACCGTTTCGCTATTTCGACAAAGGCACCATGGCTGTCGTGGGCAAGGGTTACGGAGTTCTTCAGAGCGGTAAACTTCGGCTGCACGGTCTCATCGTGTGGCTCGGCTGGGCTTTCATTCACATCACTTTTCTCGCTCAGCTTAGTTTGAAGGTCAGCGTCTTCTTACAATGGGGCTGGTTGTTCCTGACCGGACACCGCGGTTCGCGGTTGATCGTGAATTATCACGAATCCGAAGCTAATCCGGCAGCGCCACCAATAGTGGTCGCGAATGACCGAGCGCCGCAACCTCTCACCTCTGCATCTATTTTGAGGAATTGATATGAAATTCTTCGTCGCGGGAATCAGTCACAAAACCGCGCCGGTGGAAGTTCGCGAGCAACTGGCGGTGCAACGCAACGAACTGGTCGATGTTGCGCACTATCTGAAGTGGTTTCGCCATTTAGATGAAGTGGTCCTGCTTTCAACCTGCAATCGCGTCGAAATTTACGGAACGACGCAACAGTCGATCGATCGCATTAAGTCGGCTCTGAAACTCCTGTCCTCCGAGCCGATCGATTTAGATCCATATATCTATGTTCACAGGGACGCCGAGGCCGCGCGTCACTTATTTAAAGTCACGGCCGGATTGGATTCGATGACGCTCGGCGAAACCGAAATCACCGGCCAGATCAAGAATGCTTATGAGACTGCGCGTGAAGCCAGACTGACCGGGCCAGTATTGAACCGTTTGTTCCAAAGAGCTTTTCAGGCGGCCAAGGAGATTCGCACGCGCACAGCAATCGGTCGCGGCACAGTTTCAATTAAGAGCACCGCGATTGAGTTGATCGAGAAAGCTTTCAGCGACGAGCTCGCCGACAAATCAGTAATGGTAATCGGCGCCGGCGATATGGCTGAACGCTGCGTCCAATCGCTGGTCCGCAAAGGTGTCCGCTCGATCTTCGTTTCGAGTCGCTCCTTCGATCGCGCAATCGATCTGGCTAACCGATGCGGCGGAAACGCGGTCTGTTTCGGTTATTGCCTTTTTGAAATGCGCAAGGTCGACGTTGTCGTCGCTGCGACGAGCAGCGCTAAGACCTTGTTGAGTTGCGACGATATCGAGAATCTAATGAAGGCACGGCGGAATCGCCCGCTGCTGCTCATCGATCTGTCCGTGCCGCGTAACATCGATCCGGATGTGACCGGACTCGATCACGTTTCTCTATTTAATATAGATGATCTGGAGGCAGTGGCTCGGCAGGGTGTTCAGGCTCGTAAGCGGGAGTTGACCGCGTGCGATCGAATCATCAAGGCGCACGTTGCGGCGATAACGGAGAAACTTCAGGCCGGAGAAGCGCAGAGCCGCTGGAGATCGGCGCCACGACAGCTTTCGACCACCGTCCTCATTCCACAAGCAGCGTAGGAGAAATCAACGATGGTTGCGCGCGTCTCACTCCTGCAATTGTTTCTGGCATTCGCAGTCGCGACTGCGCGGAATGATCCCCCGCCAAGCTCTGAGAGAGCTTGGGCACCACCGAATCTTCCGAATTACGAACGCGAACTCCGCGGAAGTGAGGCTGGGTCCTCGCGGCTGACGATCAATCCGCGAAAAGTCTACAACCTCGCCGAGTTGATCGACGTCGCCGAGCGCAACAACCCAGAAACCCGCGTGGCCTGGGAACGCGCGCGACACGCGGCAGCGGCGGTCGGGTTGAGTGAAAGCGCCTACTATCCATTCATCGTCGCGTCTGCTGCCGCAGGTTACGACCGCGCTTTCATTCCGTTCCCCACCTTGGCGGTGGATCAAAAGAAACTCCCGAGTCTCGGCGCGGTATCGGTTACCGGTGGTAGCTCGCTTGTCACCGAGTCTCAGGTTTACCGCGGAGAGTTGAGCGCGAAATGGTTGTTGCTCGATTTCGGCGAACGAAGCGCGGTGGTCGCGTCGGCCAGAGAACAATTGATGATGGCGAATGTGGGCTTCAACGCCACTCATCAGAAAATCGTTTTCCAGGTAACGGAGCGTTTTTATCAACTCGGGACCGCTCGCCAAAAAGTCCTCGTGGCGCGGAGCGCGCTGGAAGCCGCGCAAACAGTCGAGCAAGCGGTGCAGGCGCGCGTTGACAATGGGCTCGCGACCAAGCCCGAGCTGCTCCAGGCGCAACAGCAAAGCGCGCAATCCGCATTCGACGTTGAAGCAGCGACCGGCTTGGAGAGCGACGCACGGGTGGCGTTAGTGGAGAGCATCGGAGCGTTGCCAACTGTGCCGCTGAACGTGGTCGACCTCGGACAACGATCGACCTCGGAGCAAACAAACGGTTCGGTCGATGAACTAATCGGCCGAGCACTGTCGCAGCGGCCCGACCTGGTGGCAAAGCTCGCAAACGTGCACGCGAAGCAGAACGAAATTCGACGAGTGCGCGCGGAGTATTATCCGAAAGTCGCCATCGACGCGCACGTGAGCGAGACCGAGCTCGATGTTAGCATCGCCGGGTCCAAATATTTCGGGGACCGCAAGCCAACGTTCGGCGCCTTTCTGACTGTCAACGTGCCGATCTTCGACGGTTTCGGTCGCCGTCACAAAATGGAAATGGCCGAGGCCGAATTTCGCGGCGCCCAGAACGAGCTCGCCGGCGCGCGCGACTCCGCCGTGCGCGAAGTTTGGAAGGCCTACACGGATTTCAAGACCGCGCTCCGCAAACAGGATTCCGCCGCCAAGCTGGTCACGGCATCGCAAAATGCCTTCGACGCGGTCTTGGAATCCTACAAGAACGGGCTCGGCACCTATCCCGAGATCGTTAGTGCGCAGCGAAACCTGGCGGCCGCGCGAAGTGTGAGCCACGACACCCAGTCCACAATTTTTACCAGCGCAGCTGCGCTCGCCTTGAGCACCGGCGACCTGGCGCGGCCATCCTCCCGACCGCTGCGACCTGGGGCCGTCAGACCATTGGAACGATGAAAACGCATCGAACATTTCCGAAATTTGTCGCCGGTGGGTTCGTGCTGCTCGTCCTCCTTTTCGGCGCGTCGCGCTTGGTGAGTTTCCGCTCGCCGACTGTCGATGTTCTCGGCTCTTATTTTCCGGCCTGGATGGTCTGCATCGTCAGCGGACTGACGCTAACGCTCATCGCCCGTTGGATTGTCCAGGTGGGCAACCTAAAACCGTACCTTGGCCCGGCGCCGCTCATCTATTCGTCTCTGGCGATCATCTTCACCTTCGCGAGCTGGATTTTGTTTTACCAGAACTGACATGCATCAACCCGCCACACCTTCAAACGAAGAGAGCGTCTCGACCTCAGCGAAAATCGGCATTGAGCACCACAAGTTCGCTCGCAAGATCGTCAGTCTGATCATCGTGGCCAGCGCGGTGCTGATCACTCTCTACGTGTGGGGAATCATCGAACGGAATCCGCGCACGGATGATGCGACTGCGCGCGCCAATGTAGTGGGAATTGCGCCGCGTGTGAGCGGGCAAATCCTCAAGCTGAATGCGCTGGATAACCAGGCGGTCAAAGAAGGCGACGTGCTTTTCGAAATCGACCCGGAAGATTACAGGCTCATCCTGGAAAAGGCTAAAGCTGAGTTGGCCGCTCTGGATCAACAGATTGCACAAGCGCATGACACGCTGCAGCGCTTGGAGCCACTCCTGCCCCACGGCTTTACTACCGCCGACATCGTCGATAAAGCCCGAACAGCAGAGACAACGCTACAAGCTCAGCGGCAAGGCGCGGTGGCGGCCATCAACCTCGAGGAACTCCATCTCTCCTACTGCAAGGTCATCGCGCCTTTTTCCGGACGTGTCATCAATCTCAACATTTCGGCCGGCGCTCATGTTACCGCCGGAGTCCCCATCTTCTCGTTGCTGGATACGAGCAAATGGTACGTGGTCGCAAATTTTCGCGAAGCGGAAGTTCGACATATGGCTCCGGGCAGCGAGGCGATTGTCTACCTCTCATCCGTGCCTAACCAACGCTTTCATGGAAAAGTGCAGGGAATCGGATGGGCCGTGAAGCCCGAAGGCGAGATCGACTTGCTACCCGGTGGTGTGCCTTACGTTAAGCGCGAACTAAACTGGGTTCGCGTAGCGCAAAGATTCCCCGTGCGCATCGAAGTCCAAAATCCCGATGTCGATCTCTTCCGCATGGGCGCGTCCGCGGTCGCGATCATCCAAGGTCCTCGGAAATAATTCCATGAGCGCGACACTTCTAGAACCCCAAGCGGTTGATTCCAATTGGATCGGCTGGTTAAAGAGCGAGCTGGCGCCGACACACCCGCGCGAAATCCGAACAGCCATCATCGTCGCCGGCGCGGTTTTGTGCGTCATCATTTCGATGGCGCTCCAAGTGCCGCAGCTGGCTACAAGCGCCTACATGGTTTTCTTCATCTCGAAGGAGAGCAAGCTACTCACGACAATTACGGGGGTCGGTGGAATTATTGTTCTGACCGTCGGCATTAGCGCCACTCTTCTACTTTACAAGTTCACGTACGGTCATCCGGAATTGCGCATTCCCGGAATGGCAATCGCGCTGTTTCTCGGAATGTGGTTGTCGCGGGCCCTGGTAATCGGTCCACTCGGATTCCTCCTCGGGTTTGTTGTGGCTATCTCCCAATCCGTCGGCGAAGAGATTCGGTCACCCGAACTATTGGTTCGCGGCCTTCTATGGCTCTGGGTAGCCATCGCCTACGCCATCGCCGTCACCGTCGTGCTGAACTTGTTGTTTTTGCCGGACACACCGAAGACCGCCGCACTGCCCAAACCAAAGTCCGAACCGGATGGGCATAGTTTATTTGTGCCGGACGCATTCACAAATCCGGCGCACCTACATTTCGCTCTTAAGGTCACTTTCGCCGCGATGTTCTGCTACATCGTCTATGAGTCGATCGATTGGACGGGAATCCATACGGCGTTCATCACCTGCACATTCATCGCGCTGGAGAGCACAAAGGCGACGCTTTACAAAGGCACTCTGCGAATCGTGGGGTGCGTGATCGGCGGAGCGCTCGCGCTTTCTTCCATCATTTTCCTCACGCCGCACATGGAGACGATCGCGTCGCTCGTCGTTCTTGTTGTTTGTGCGACTGCGATCGCGGGCTGGGTTGCGACCGGAAGCGAACGGACCAGCTACGCCGGCTTCCAAATCGCGTTCGCATTCTTTTACAGCGTCTTTCAAGGCTACGCACCCGATACCGATCTCGATAACGTCCGCAATCGTGTCGTTGGAATTCTCTTCGGTCTCGTCGTCACGGGATTCGTCTTCCGATACATTTGGCCCGAGCGCGAACGAATCGAATCGGCAAACGCAAAATGAAACTGTCGATCTTAGCGTTCAGCGGATTGGTTCTCTGCGGATGTGCGCATCTCGCGACGGTGAAAACGACAGAGCCGCACGTTCCCACGATTGCCGCGAGCGATGAACAACTTGCGGTCGCAACCCGAAAGTTGAGTGCCGCGGAACGCGAACAACCGTTGATCGCACTGGGCAACGATCTCTCGGTCGCGAAGTTATCGCTCAGCGTGCTCGAACGACGGCCGAGCGACTCGTCGGCACAAAGCATTTATAACTTCTCTGTTGCGCGCGCAGTCGAAAACGTGGGGCGCGCGAACCTGCAGCCCTGGCGCAAGGCGATCAATGTCCCATTCAATCAAGGAAGTTTCTTGCTCACTAGTCCCAAGCCTCTCGATCCGGAACACGATCCGAGTCGACACGATTTGTTTCCGACAGACAGTTTGAAGATCAGCGGGCAATTTTTCAAAACGCGCTCTTCCATTAACGGATTTGGCGCACCTTTGGTTGCGGTCGCTCGCTCAGAAAATCCGGGGTTTCATCGAGAGTACAAGCTGCCGCGAGTTTACGCACCGGTCACGGCAACAATACGATTCTCCGGCCCCAACGCAGAACTCGATTTTGTCGATCCGATGAAGTCGGAGCGAGTTGCTCTAGGCAAACGCAATTTTCCGTTGGCTGGCGATCTTATCGCGCCGACAGCAATGTTAATCGCGCGTGAGCGGCCGGAGCGGCTCGGATTGTCACGCGTGCTCAATCCGGAAAAGTACGCGGACACCGCACGGTTGTATCAGCTGCAGCCGTACGATCCCGCACGGACGCCGGTGATTTTTGTTCACGGCTTGCAGGAAACAGGCGCGAGTTGGGCCCCAATGGTCGACACGCTCCGCAATGATCCTTGGATAAGAGAACATTATCAGTTTTGGTTTTTCAGCTATCCGAGCGGTTATCCCTACCCTTATTCGGCTGCGCTATTCCGGCGCGAGCTCGACGGAGTGAAGCGCGCGTTCCCCAACCACAAACGAGTCGTCCTAATCGGTCACAGCATGGGCGGGCTGATCTGCCGGTTAATGATCACCGACGCCGGCGACAAAATCTGGCGGGATTATTTTTCGACGCCGCCAGCCAAAACACCACTCGCGAGCGACACGCGCAAACTTCTCGAACAGACTTTGGTGTTTAATCATCGCCCGGATGTTGAGAGCGCAATCTTCATCTCGACGCCGCATCGCGGCAGCAAACTCGCTTCGGGTTGGATCGGTCGCATCGGAGCCTCTTTCGTCAGGACTCCACGGTTCCTCACATCAATCTACACTTCGACGAAGCCACTTCTGATTACCGATCCCGCGGCCCGGCGGCTTAATCGCATGCCGAATAGCGTCGATACGCTCGAACCCAACGATCGATTCGTGCAAGCGGTCAACAAGGTGCCGATTACGCCGGTTATTCCTTATCATTCGATCATGGGAGACCGCGGCCGGGGCGACACACCCAACAGTTCCGATGGTGTAGTTCCATACTGGAGCTCTCACCTCGAGGGGGCGCGCTCGGAGTTGATCGTCAATTCAGATCACGGAGCGCAGTACAACCCGCAAGCCATTCGGGAAGTCGCGCGAATCTTGAAAAGGAATCTCGGTCATTCCAATGAATAGGAGATTCTGTTCGGCATTGGTCGTCAGCATTCTGGTGAGGTCGATCCAGCTGGCGAGCAGTGCAGAAACGCCTCCGTTAATTGATCGGCCAAACGCCGACTCCGGCCCAACCGAAATCTCGGTCGGAATGTGGGTCGCCGATATCAGTAGTATCGACAGCGCCCAACAGACGTTCACCGCGGAGATAGCTGTCATGTTGCGCTGGAAAGATCCTCGTTTGGTTCACACCGGCAACGGAGTTGTGCGCTACCCGCTCGAACAGATTTGGCATCCGCGCGTTGGGATTGTGAATGAGACAAATTCCGTCAGCCGCAAAATGCCGGACTCTGTCGAAGTCGATCCCGATGGCACGGTCACTGATCGGCAACGTTACGTCGGGGCTTTCACGCAGCCTTTGCGATTACAATCGTTCCCATTCGATCGGCAAACTTTTCGTGTTCAGCTGGTCGCGGTTCGGTATCAGTCCGACGAAGTAATATTCATCCCGGATCAGGTTTGGATTCAGGAGGGATTTAAAGGGGCTGGCGGGATCGCCGCCACAGTTACGCTGCCGGATTGGACCATAGAAAAATGGGAGCTCAAGCCGCTCCTCTATGCGCTGACACCGGGCCATCAGTATTCCAGTTACGCCTTCGAATTCACTGCAGCCCGCAATGTATCGCATTACATTCTAAAAGTAATGTTTCCGCTTGTTTTGATCGTGATCATGTCATGGGCGGTCTTCTGGATGGATCCAATCCATTCCAGCGCGCAGATTAACATCGCGGTCACTTCAATGCTCACCCTGATTGCCTATCGTTTCGCCACCGACAACCAACTGCCTCGTCTGCCTTACATGACGCGGCTGGATGGGTTCATTCTGATGGGGACGGTCCTCATCTTCTTTTCTCTCATCGAGGTGATAACGACGACAATTCTGGAGACAAATCATCGCGCGCGCCTGGCGAAAACAATTGACCGTTGTTGCCGACTGATCTTTCCCGCGATTTTCGCGACGGCCACGTTTGCAATCTTCGCGCACCCGCGGGGCTGATCACTGTCCGCCCGGCGTCCTCTGCTTGCTGCTTCCATAGTTTTCCTTCACAATCGTTGTAGCTGTAAAGCGACGAAGCCAGGGTGGCGAAATTGGCAGACGCGCCAGACTTAGGATTGCGAAATCATCGATTTCAAAGCGTCGCTTTTCATTTCAAAACTAAGCGTCTTCACGAGGGGGAAAATGCCAGTCCTAGGGAAATGCGCTTCTGGCGCGAACGGTGAGCAGAAACGCAGTCATTCTAGCACAAATTCTAGCACAGCAATGCTGACTAACAGGTAGTAGGCTTGTGAATTCATACTGAGCGCGGCGATGCCAGTCAGAAAAAAACTGCCGGCATCGTTGCTGATCGGCCCGAGCGAGTTATGCAGTCGGTACGGTCAACGGCCGCAGCGCGTCGCTATTCCGCTAGCGGAAAACGAAACTGGCTTTCCAGGCGCCAGCGGACAAGGTCGCGAATGCGGGTAGCGATCCGAAGAAAATCGGCGGGCTCCGAATCGCGGGAGTCTTCGACGTTGCCGACCGGATCGAGCCGTTGGAGCTTCCAGGTGGCGGCGGGAAAGCGGAGCGCGAGTTCCCGGCATTGCTGATCAGTCATGCAATAGATGGCGTCGGCGCGCTCGACAAGTTCCTGAGTGACTTCGCGCGAAACGTGGGGTCGAGGCTCGCACCCGAGTTCGCGCAACGCACTGACGGCCTTGGCCGATATGGGACGGCTCGCCGAAACGGAAAGCCCGGCACTTAGCGCCTCGAACTTCGGTTTTCCTTCGCCAGGCTGGAGTTTCAAGAGGCGCGCGACCTCGCTGTTGCAGATCGCCTGGGCCACGGGGGATCGGCTGGTGTTCTCGCCGCAGACGAAGAGATACACGCGCTGCAGCAAGCGCAGGCCGAAGGGGGTCGCAGGTGCGGCCATCTCCAAGTCGTCCGAGGCATGGCGGGCCGGGACGGAGGCATGGGCCGGCTCACGTCCCGCACGTCCGGTGCGCACGAATTCTTGCACCGCGATCTCGGCGGGATCGCGCAACACTTTTGCGGCGGCACCTGCTTCAAAAATGCGGGCGCCGCCGTGCTGGCGAAACATGAACGCGGCGAAATCGGCCAGACGTTCGGCGAGATGAACTTCGTGCGTCACGATCACAATCAGCCGGGCGCGCGCCTGCACGCGAATGATCTCCTCCACTTGCTGCCTTTTAAGCGGATCGAGTGCCGAAGTGGGTTCATCCATCAGAAGCACGTCCGGCTGCAATGCGATGGCGCGCGCGATCGCGAGGCGTTGCGCCTGGCCGCCGGAAAGTTTCCACGCGGCAAGATCGAGGCTGGCCAGCTCCCAAGTGAGCCCCACCTGCTCGAGCGCTTCTTCGGCAAGCCGGCGAATTGCGCTACGTTTGAGCGTAGTGGCATGCTTGAGGGCAAACTCCACGTTGGCCAGCACCGAGCCCGCGAGCATGCGCGGCCTTTGATGAATGAAACCGATGCGACGAGCGAGCTGCTGTTTCGAGAAGGTGGACCCGAAAACGGTTTGGCCGTTGAAAAGGACGTCGCCAGAGCGGCTCCACCCATCGCGGCCATGCTCGATCAAGCGTTGGGTGGCGCGGAGCAGCGAGCTTTTGCCGACGCCCGAAGGACCGAGCAGAGCGACTACCCCAGGTCCTAGCAGCTCCAGGTCGATGCCATCCAGGATCGTGGTCTTGCCGACGGACAGCCGGAAGTTTTGATAGCTAAGGGTAATCACTGGGCGTAGCGCTCCTCCCGCGTGAGCGTCGTGATGGCTAATTGAATAACGAGCGTGATGATGAATAAAACGGCGGCGGCTGAATAGGCGGCGTTTTGACCGCCGGGCACTGTGCCTAGGAGATGGAAGACGAAGACTGAGAGCGTGGCGCCGGGATCGAAGAGTGAGTATGGCATTTGCATGGCCACACCGGCGGTAAAGAGCAGCGCTGCTGCATCGCCGCAACCGCGCCCGGCCGCCAGCGCCAGAGGAGCTGTGAGACCGGGAAGCGCCACAGGCACCACCTGACGCCACGCCGTCTGCCAGCGGTCGACACCGAGCGCGGCGCACTGCTCGCGTATTTCGTTCTCCACCATCTCCAGCCCGGTGATGAAGCCGGTGGTCATAATAGGCGCCAGCAGGCACGCCAGGGTCAGGACACCAGAGAGAAGCGAAAACCCGAAACCGCAGTACCCTCCGAAGAATGCGCCTCCAAAGAGTCCCCAGACGATCCGAGGCACGCCGACACCGATATCTAGGGCCGAGCGAACAATCGTGCGGAGACCGGTCGGCGCTACCAATTCGGTGTACGCAACTGCCAAGGGTAAGCTAACCAGTGCTGCGAGAAGGGTCGCCAGGCCGACAATGATGCCGGTGCTGGCCAGCATTGGTGCGATTCCTCCGGAGCGCCCCAGGTCCCGTGGAGTTTCGAACAAATAGCCCGCGTGCAGACCGGAAGCGCCACGATACAAGAGATCGCAACCCATCCAGACTACCAAGGCCATTATGAACAAGGTCGCAATGATGCCAAGTAGTTTGATCATATCCCGGCTTTGCGTTGCGCAGCCCGGCCGAAAATGCTGAGCGCGCTGATTGCAAGGAGCACGATACAAGCGAGGAGATAAAGCGCATTGCGGTGCAAGCCCGCAGCGCCATCGAGCTCGATGATCAAAGTAGTCGTCAAAGTGGCTATCGGCCGCGTAAGGGAGGGCCAGGAGGCGACGTTTCCGGCTACCATGCTCACGGCCACTGCCTCCCCTAGCGCGCGGCTCGTTCCCAGAACGATCGCGCCCAAAATGCCCCACCGCGCATGATGAAATGCGACGCGCGAGACAATTCCTTCGCTCATGCCCAAGGCTCGGCTAGCTTCAAGCAAGTCGGCCGGAACGAGGCGAAGCGCAGCGCCGGACAAGAGAGTTATCGTCGGCACTATCATCAAGGCGAGCACCACTGAGGCGGAGATCCACGAATTGCCAAAGACGGGCACGACCCACGTCATGGCCCAGAGCCCAATGACGACCGAAGGAATGCCGCCCAAGAGCCCGATGGCGGCGTTCGCAGCCGCCCGCACTTTTCCCCCGGCGGACAGGGCCAGATAACCGGCCGCGCAGAGTGCGACCGGCACCGCCAGACACAAGGCGAATGCTGTCACGGCCAAAGTGCCCCCAAGGAGCAGCGCCACTCCATACCGGCCCTGTTGAGGCGACCATTCCGTGGCCGCCAACTCCCGGAGTCCAATCTGGACCGACGCCCCGGCCGCATTCCAAAAAAGAAAGATGGCCAGGGCAAAAATGGCGAGGATCGGCACGAGGCCGAGTCCCATCGCGCCCGCCCAACACCAACGCGTCTTACTCCAGCGGAACATAATTTCCCCGGCGAATGATCGCCTTTCCCTCTGGGCTACGCAGAAAATCCAGCAGGACGCGGCTGCCGCCTTTCGGCTCTCCTTTGGAGATTAGAGAGAGCGGGTGGAAGAGGGGATAGGTCTTGTTCGTAACGTTCTCCATCACCGGCTCGATGCCGTTGAATTTAACCAGACGAACGGGCTGGCCGGCTTCGGCTGCCTTGATCACTTCACCCAGGCTGACATAGCCGATGGCGTTGGGGGTATTGGCGATTACGCGGATGACCTGGGCGTTGTCGCCCGCGGCCACGTCTGTGTAGCGGGTCATCTCATCCGGGGTCAGCCCGGTGTACTTCATGAAGACTTCGCGAGTCGCGTGTCCTTCGCCTTTGTGGACCACCACGATGCTGGCATTTTGCCCGCCGAAGCTGGACCAATTGGTGATTTGCTTGCGATAGATTTGCTGCAGCTGCTCGGTTGTCACTCCGGCGAATTGATTCGAAGCGTGCACGACGATGCCCACCCCATCATAGGCGATCGGGAACACAAGTACCTGAGCCTTTTCCTCCGGGGTCAGCTCGCGGGCCATCGCTCCGAGACTGTTGCGCCCCGCGATGCAATCTTCGAAGCCCCGTGTGCTCCCGCCTCCTTGAGCCATCACGTTAAGCCCCTTCGTACGGCGCAACTCCTCCGCCGCCATCTGCACGATGGGATAAACAGTACTAGCGCCTGTGACGACGACCTGCTCCGCCTGCGGCCGGCGACACCCGCTGGGAAATAGTGCAGACGCGAAGAGGCTGGTGGCGAGGGCAAGGGTGCGCAATTTTCTCATGATCTGGAGAGGTTGCGGCAATCGCGTTGCACGCAGTTGTTTCTTTGGTCGGGGAGCGAAGGGATCGTAGAGAGCTGCCGTCTGGATTGCCATGCAAAAGATGCTCACGACCGGCCGGTTTGGAGCGCGAGATCGTTGATCAGCTTGGCGCGGTGGCTCGTTCGATGGCGTTCCAAGACCAGCGCCTGGCCATTCCTTCTGATTTGGTCCAGCTCGGCATGATGCTCTTCGCAGAGAAGATATCGTACACGGTCTCCCAAATCTCCCCCGCTCACCGGGAAGTAATGAACTCCGGGCACAAAACCCAGCTTGCCCAAAGGCTTCTCGATGGAAACATCGGCGACGAGAAGAGCGCCGGTGGCGGGAATTTCAAAATGCTTGGCGACGGCATATTGGAAAACCGTGCAATCGGTAAATGCGGCTCGGTGCTCCCACATCCGCTTGGCAAAGGCGCGCCCTATCCGGACGTCGGCTTCGTATTCGTATTGACAGTGATAACCGGGATGAGGCAGGTGAACGATCCCTTCGAAGCCGCTTTCCCTTAAAGCATTCACCCTTTGTCTTAAAGGATAAGCGTTGCACATCGCCCCGCTTAGAAGGAGTTCGTTCCGTGCCCGGGAGTTGAACGGGAGCGCAAAATCAGGAGAGGCGGAGTGGGGCAGCCAGACCAAACGCCTGGACTTTGCCGTGTCTGGAAAATACTCCGCAAATCGATAGGCATAAGTCGCAAGAACCGTGTCACACAGCAGGAACGCTCTTTCCCGATAAGGCATTGAGTCATGATGGTGCAGGTCATCCGCGACGAACCATTTGGCTGCGGGCAGCTTTTCAACCTCACGGTCGTGTTCGCACAGAAAGCCCTCGCCACCCCAGAAGAGAATGACCTCCGGGAAATCTCCGCAATGACGGACGAGTCGCTCTCGCATTGCTCCCCCGCGCAACGCAGAAGGCTCCAGATGCCTCCATCCATAGGCCTCAATCAACTCGCGGATAATATAGGAAAACTCGCGCGTGACGAAATGCGAGTAAGCTCCCAACTCAGCGACGATCAAACGCATGGCCTATCAATTGAGCGGCACCCACGTGGAGGGTAGAACAAGCGATTTTCGCTGCACGTCAACGCCCACCACGTGTGCGCCACCCGCGCCCACTCGCCGATTGCGCGTAAACGTAACCGCGGGCGTCTGCTCCGTGTTGTAGTCGTAGAGATTCTCCAGGGTTTCGACGAGTTTTTCGCGGCTGACTTCCTTTCCCATCTGTCGCAGGCCATGCACGAGAAGTTTGGCTGAGGAGAGCGCCATCCGGGGAAAGCTGCCGTCGAAAACATGCCCTTCGCTCGCCAGCTTCAAGAGCTCGCTTCTGCCGGCGGATGTCTGATCGGAGGGGAGGGTCGGGAACGAAGAAAAAATCCGTCCGGCGAAGCCCGCCGGCGCTGAGAGGAGTTCGTTTCCGGCAAGGACGCTCGGCGCAAAAAGAAATGGATACGAGCCGGCCTTAACGGCAGCGCGGTAAAACTCATCCAATCCGCTCGCCGGGGCGAACCAAAAGACCGAACAAGTATCCCCGCTCCGTAGAAGTGCGGCCCAGTCTGGCGTCGAAGTCTCCGTGAGGGCCACGTCGCGGGCTGCAACCCATCCGCCATCCATGAGGCGTTTGCCAATTGTCACCGACAGTGCGCGGATCTCGTCATCGCCTTCCCGGCGCACCATGAGGGCGGCGGAGTGGCTCAACTCGGGCAGTTGTGCTGCGAAGCGGCCGAGCGCTTCGCCCTGGCCCGCCAGTCCCGCTACTAAATGGAACACGTGCCTGTGCCGCGAAGGCTCGTCTTTCGCGTAAAGAGCGATCGGCCCGATGAGCGGTATCCTGTTCTCCTCAAGATAACGGCCGACCTCCTCTTCACAGCCGACCACATAACTGGAGATTAGGGCGAATGGCTGTTCCGTTTCGACAAAGTCGCGAATGGCGCCGGCGCGGGCTTCGACATCGTCCGGAGAAGTGACGAAGGAGAGCCTGAGTTTCCGGCCATAAAAGCCACCTTGCTCATTTACTTGAAGGACAAAGGCCGCGATGACCTCGCGGATCGCCCGCGCGGAGCCAGTGACGCTCGCCGGTGGCAGGACAACACCAATCTTCAAGCTGGTCTCCGTCACTCCAGGATCTGCTTCCCGGCCGAGCACCTCGAGGTAAGCCACCAGATCGGCCGCTTGCTCATGTGTGAGGTGGTAACGTGGCATCGCCGGATCGAGTCGATTGCCGCTCGCATCCAGCCCCGACGCGATCGCCCGAATGAGCAGCGTACTGGAATAGGCGGTCCGCTGGCGGCGTCCGGCCGCACCGCTGCCGGAGGGCTTGGTCAGCTCCTCCCAGCGAATATTGGCGGGTGCAATGCCTCCCTCGACCTGGCCACGCCCATCCTGGCCGTGGCAATTCACACACTTTAGAATGCTGGCCGGCACTTCCATCGCCGGACTGCCCACGCTCGCCGTCAAGGGAGGACCATCCAGCGGGATTCCAGTCCGGTAAATCTCCCGTCCACGCACTGCGGCCGGCGCTTGCTTCTCTGGCTCGACAGTCTTCTCGCCGGCCATCGCGAGTGCGAGCACGCCGAGCAAGATCGCGACGACCAGCCGGACGCGGCTAAGGTTTAGCCTCACCCTTATCATTCAGAACCGAACGGAAGATCGCCGCAATAGCTTCGAAGCTCGCCGCCTTATCTGGGACCTGCGGAGTTCCCAGCACCTTTTTCCACAAGCGGGTTCGGTCATTTCCCATGAGGAACACGTTCGAGTGGGTCTCCCTGACTTCGACGTACTGGCCAAACTTGTATAGCGCATCGTTGACGGCCTGCTGATCGCCCGTGAGAAAATACCAGCCCGGTTTCGCCCCAAGCGCTCGCGCATAAGTTTTGAGTTTTGCCGGAGTATCATTGAGTGGATCGACCGAGATCGAGAGAAGGTTCACGTCTTTGCCCAGGCGGTCTCCTGCCACGGCCTGAAGTGCAGCCACAGTCGGCATGGTCTCCAAGCAAACGCTCCGGCAGGTGGAGAAAAAAGCATTCACTACTACGACCTTTCCCTTCAGTAGATCTTCGTAGAGCCGTAACTTTTTTCCGTCCTGGTCGGTCAGAACCGTATTGGCAAAGTATTCTTGCGCCTGGGAGGGCTTGTCCGCCAAATCGATGAGCTGGGCGTAGAGTTTGTCGGGCGCGGTGATGTCGTCGTAGGAGCGCACCCATTCGCCCGTGCGCAAGTTTCCGAGCAGCACCACTGGCGCGTTGTGATTGGTGGCTTCGAGCGCCTTGAGCAGATTTTCGATCTTCCCCTTCTCGCCGGTGAGCAGACGCCAGCCGGGGCGCGCGCCAAATTGTTCGCCCCATTGTTTCATCCGTACGGGCGTGTCGGTGACGGGATCGATGCTGATGGAGACGAGCGAAATATCCTTGTCGAGCCGATCGCCCAGCCGGTCTTGCAGCTTGGCAAAAGCAGCGCCCATGACGGGACAGATGGCGCGGCAGGTAGTAAAGATGAACTGGATGGCGACGGTCTTCTCCCCGAGCACGTCGCTTTTGAACCGGACCTCCCGGCCTTCCTGATCCACCAGCATGGTGTCCGGGACATCCTTGATCTGCGGCGGCGCGGCGGCGTTGGTCCAACTCGGGCCCCACACAAGCACCGATGTTAGCAGAATTCCGAGACGCCTTATCAACATAGCATCAGGTCCTACTCACTCTTCTTCGCTGCGGCGCTGGCCGAGCTGGCCGGCGCAATCCGCAAGACGGGATAATGCGGGTTTCCGAATTGAACATTAAGTGAAGGGCATTGCGCGTGCGCGTAATAGACTCCCGCCTCGGGCGGCGTCACGGTCACACCATAGACGCCGTCTCCCTCCTCTTTGGCCACCTGGCGCTCATGCCAGTTTCCCGGCGCCATGATCACGATCACCATATCGCGAAGACCCGTGACCGGCTCATTGGTTTGCTTGTCCGTTACTCGAAACTTAAATGTCGCGGTCGTGCCGCCTTTCGTGGGCATCGTTGGAACCAGCGGCGCGATCACCACTTTCGGCCCGTTTCGTTCGGCTTCGAGCTTGGGGTTCGGCGCGACGGTTAATTCGAAGCCATCGACGATTTTGGGCGAGTCGAGAAAAAAAATGACATCATAAATGCCCGGCTTTCCCAGCTTGGCCACGGTATCGTAAACCCCGGGCGTACTCCGCTCGCGCAGGGTGCGATCGACCACCTGCACGGCCATCGGCTCCCGCTTGTAATTGGTGAAGGTGCCCATCGGTGCCGCCATTCCCTCTTTGTAAAAATAGATCGCGCGATCTAGGGTGTCGGCCACCAGGACAGCGGCTTCTCCCGGCACGGGCACGATGCGGGCTGCGGGGCTGCCGCGCCACGCTTCGCCGAGCGGACGCTGACTGGCGGGAAAGGTGACCACCGAAAGCGGCTGGCCGCGCCGGCCGATCTGCGAGAGCGGGAGCATGAAAATTTCCGTGCTTTCGAGATGGTTGATGTAGGCAAGGTCGCGCGAAAACGAAATTTGAAACGGCGCCTTGCCTACGGTTCCGGTCTGAATGATTTCACTGGACGATGTATCGATCACCTCGACGACGTCCGTTTTCCGATTCACCGCGAGCACATGACGCCCGCCGGGCGCGGTCGCAATGTCGGCGAGGCCCGTCTGCGCCCGAATGGTCTTGGCCAGCGTCAGGGTTTTTGCATCGACCACCGCAATTTCACCAGCGTCGGCTACGCACACATAAAGCGCATCGGCCAACTCCGAATAGGTGGCTGCCACTGGCCCGCGGCCCACTTTGATCTCCTTCACTTTCGCCAGGGCCCGGGTGTCGATGATTGAAATGGAATCATCTTCGCCATTGGTGATGAAGACGAAGGTGCTGTTGCGCGTCACCGCGAAGGCATGATTGCCGCGGCCAATGGGCAGCCGGGCCACAGGCGCGAAAGTATCGGTGCGAAATGCGACCGCGCTGGTGTTCGAGTCGCCTTCGCTGCCGGCGGCCCAGAGATATTGTTCATCGGGCTGGAGTGCAAGCCGCGCGGGACGCAGGCCCGCTTCGATGTACTTGGCCACTTCCCAGCGGGAAGTATCGATCACTGCGATTTGCCCTTTTTCCGGAATCGAAACGAAGAGCTTCGACTGGTCCTGCGTCAGCGCCCAGTCGTAGCCATTTGCCGAGAGCGGAATAAGGGCGAGAAGCTTTGTGTTCCCAAAACCGAAAAGCGGATCGACCACGGAGATGCTGGCGTCACCGTTCAAAGCCAGGACATAGAACGAATTCAAATCGAGATCAGCCTGGCCGAAGATGCCGCCAGTGAGAAAACGCGACGCTTTCACTTTCGGCGCATTCGCCGCCGGGATTTCGCCCTCACGGCGCAAGCTCAGCCAGGCGCGGGCGTTCGCGCCCCGAATGGGAGCTTTTCCGGCGGAATCTGTGATGGTGAAACCAAACCGCACGGCGTCGCCTTCCTGAAATGATTCGCCGCGCGCGTCGGGCGCAGCCACCCGCGCGACTTCAAACGCGACCCGGATCCCTTTGTCCTCCAATGTCCCGCGGATTGGTTCGGGCCCCGCGGCGGCCAGCGCCCCGAGGCCCAAGAGAATCACCATCGTGCGCGACCAGGACGAAATCATGCCGGTGAGCTGGGGAGTGTTCCGAACCACGGCTGCAAGGGTAGGGAGTTTCCACTTCCAGCTTCAATCTAAATCTGGCGGAAATTGTGCTTGGCGCGGCATCTCGTTTTGTTGGAAATAGAGGGATATGCCCGCACATCCCCCCGGCGAGATTTTCAGCCGCCGCGAGGCCGGCCCGCCGCTTCCCGCGAATTTGGCGCAGGTCGTGGCCGCCCGCTTCCCCGGCGAACCGCTCGCTGCGGATGTGGTCAGCGCATTCCTTGCGCTGAATCATTACGAACGGCGTTTTGCCCTCGAGCTGGTGCGGCTCGGGCGTGGCGGCGGCGGCGCTTCATGGAACCTCCGTTTGTTTGCTGCCCTGATGCTGGCCAATCAATGCCTCCGGCTCCCGATCGATGCCAGTGAGGAATTCACCTCGCTTTTCGCCAGCCTGGGATTGTTGGAATCCGACGCGCGCGGCGTGCAGGCCGACGTGCTGCGGCAGGGTTACACCTCCACCGAACTCCGCGCCTTCAGCGTCCAATTTCGGCACCATCTTCGCCGGCTTGAGCGAACCCATCGCGGTTTGTGCGGTTTTGACACGACGACCCAAGCGCTCGACGACTTCATCGTCATCTCTCGTGATCCCTGCAAAGTCGCCCTCGCCCGCCACCTTTTCACGCCGGCGGAAGTGGTGGAGCGGGTGTGGAAGCAGTTGCAAGTTTCCTCGGGTCTCACCTCCCCGCTGGAAGATCTCGGCGAGGCGGAAGCGGAGCGGTACCTGTCGCACCTGCCAGCCTATGAACGGGAAATCGTGCGGCGCCTGAGCCAGCGCGCGAGGGTTTATTGGGCCTGCGAACGGACCTCCTCCGCGATCAATCGCCTGCTCGAGAATCCAATTGGCACGGTCGTTTGCGTGGTGAAACCACCGGGCAGCTCGCTGGAAATCGAGATCAAGCGCACGGGTCTTCGCGGTTCTTTCCCGCTCTCGGCTTCGTTTGCCCACAAAGGCGAAGCCGTCCCGCCGTCGCATCGTTTACAGGGCGGCGCTTCCACCGCGGGCCTGCGCTGGGAATCGAACCACGCCGCAATCTTTTCGGAAGTCTATCGCGCGGCGCACGGCGGTGAAGCCCCCATCTCCAAATTGCTCGCGCTGGCGAGTTATAGAACGGTGCCGTGTCAGGGCCGTGACGTTCACCTGCTCGACTACTTTACCGACCCGGAAGTTTTTGGCGCCGGCCATCCAGAGATGCGGCAGCAGATGAAGCAATGCATTTCCGCGTTCGACCAGCAGTTCGGCCGCGACTTCGCTCATCTGCCGGGTGAGGCGGGACTCACCGGCCGCTTCCTTTACCATGTTCTGCCGTGCCAGGGCCTGCTCGCGCAAACCACTTCCTACCGCCTCGATACGCTCACGAAATATTTCTCCCACGCAGGCGCAGAGATTTATTTTCAGCGCGGACTGAAGCGGGAATGTTACAGCCGCGACGAGGCGCGGCGTTTCGCCGATGCGCTGCTCGATGAAGTGCTGGGCATTTATCAAGCGCCCGCGGTCGCCTACGCAGATCACGCTCAATACCTCGCAGCGGCCTTCGCTGTACCGGAAAACCGACGGCGCGCGGATCTTCTTCATGCGGGGGCGGTCTCCGATCTTGGCCTGCTCTGGGGCACGGTTCTCGCCCTCGGGGGCTTTACCTACGGAGAATCATTCGTAGGCCGTAATGTGGGTCTCAAGAGCACGTTCGTCCGAGGCGAATGGACTTCGCGGCTCCTTTCCATGGACCATGATAATCTGTTTGTTCCGGAGGAAGACGAAGAGGTGTTCTGGCCCCAGGGCGCCTTGAGAACAGCGGTGCTGGACGAGTGCTTCATCCGCGGCAACCCGGGACGCCCGAAACAGATCGCCCGGAGCGACCTGTTTTTCCTCGCGCAGATTTATCACGTGACGGAGGCGGAGCGCGCCCGCGGCTATGATTATCTGAACGAAGCGATGAAGATCGCCTGCTGGCGCACTCGCCAGGCGCTGGAGCGCGATCCGAAAGTTCGGCGGCTTTTTTCGAAATCGTATCTTCGCCACCTACGGGATTGGAACGCGATCGTGGCCGACTATCTGGGCGCCTGCGACGACGGCGCTCAACTGGCGGAATGGAAAGCGCGCACGCAAACCTATCTTTCGCGCCGGAAATACGATGAGGAGGTAATTGAGAATTATCTGACCGCGCTGGAGAAACATGGCGATGTGGTGAAGCGCTACGCGTTTCTGTATTTGCCTGGGACACCCACATCTGAGCGCGCAGTGGCCGCATGAAAATTCTCATCGCTTCGGGCCACCGATATCCAGCAAGCGACGGCGGCATGGCATCCGACCGAATCGCAGACTGCCTGGCGAAAGGCTTGGCCGAGCTGGGACACACCGTTATTTATAAACTCGAAGGCGGCGCCGCCACCCGGCTGCCCGAGGGTGTCGAGCTCGTCCGAAAGCGGCGCTACAACGTCGATGCCATGGTGCTCCAGGACTACAGTCCGTGGACTTCGCCGGAGACGCGCGGCGTTCCCTGGGTGCGTCCTTACCATTCTCCACGTAAACCTCGGGATCGAATCTGGCGGCACATACGGCGAAATTGGATTTTTGTCTCCAAGGCGCACGCGTCATCGTTCTATCGGCGCCGCTATGTCACCAATGGCATCGACCCAAGCGAACTAATTTATTCGGAAACCAAGCGCGATTATTTTCTCTTTGTCGTGGCCAATATGGCTACTTTGCAGCTTAAGGGTTTCGAGGTGGCGAGGTCGCTGGTACGTGCTTGCGGGCTCAAGCTCGTGGTGGCCGGCGGTTCCCCCGATCAACCGCCGGCGCCAGCCATCTTGCAGATGTTTGCGCAGGAAGGCATCACTTATGTCGGGCACGTTTCAGGCAAGAGAAAGGCGGAGCTATTTGCCGGCGCGCGCGCCTTACTTTTTCCCACTCTCGCCAACGAGACCTTTGGCCTTGTGGTCGCCGAAGCGTTGATGTCCGGGACGCCGGTCATTTGCAGCGATCGCGGTGCGTGTCCGGAACTCGTGCCGCCTGAAGCGGGCTTTGTCTGTTCGAATTTCGGTGACTACGTTTGTGCCGTTGAAAATATCGGCCGCATCTCACCGCTGGCTTGCCGCGTCCTCGCCCTGGAACATTATCACTACCTCAGAATGGCGCGCGATTATGTGACCGAGCTGACGAAAGAAATCGCGCTTTGGTCTTCGGTCCCAAAGCGGCACGCCCGCCGCTGGGTGAAGTTGAAGCTTGGACCAGCGCAGTTTGCCGTCGGCATTTCGTAGTTACGCTCGAGATCCATTGCAGGCAAACCTGCCTTTGAGCGATGGATGGAACCGGAACACCCGCTGCACTTCGTGCTCGATGAGAAAATACCGGTAATTGCGCTCCTTGCCTGCACTATGGCCCGACCAGATGGCCGCGTCGCCCAAACAACGATTACAAGAGAAGCGGTGGAGGGGGATGACGGCGCAATCGACCTGCGACTCGTCCCGGGCCTGGAGCAGAGTGCATTGATCCCAATACCAATCCCCCGGTTGATGCGAATAGAGTTCGCTCGGAAAACTGTCCCATTTGACCCAGTTATCTACCAGCTCCCGCCCATCGCGGCGCACCAACACGATCCCGGAAGGTGTAAACCCATCCGGGGAGACACGGCCCCGCCAAACACCATCGGTCATGAAGAGAGCCGCCTGATGGTTATCGAGCAAAGACCAAAGGTCGGGAAGTGGCCGGCGCACAAGCATGTCCGCATCGAACATCCCGAACCAAGGTTCAGCCGGGAACGTATCCATCGCCCGTTGCAAGACCATCGTCTTGCGGCGCGCCATCTCCTCGCGCAGCGAGTCCTCGCTCGCCAATGTTTCACTGGTGACCAGAATGCGCGGATGCGCTTGCTTCAGTCTGGCGCGTTGGACGCCGCTCAAGTTCACCGTATCGGCGAGCACCTTTTTGCGCGGCTCATGCAAGGCGAGAGAACGGATCATAAGCAGTCCCCATTCGTAATAAGCGGCGTCGAATTGTAGGACGATCATGGTCGTTCTCGACACGCCGAGAGCGGCAGGGAGATTTCCTGGGTCCCTCGCAAACGTTTACTTTGCCAGCGTTACTTCGTCCTGAGCCAGTTCCTTGTCGTCCCCGTATAGCACTCGTACTCGAAGCGTGCCTTTGTCCGAGGGCTTCAGCTCTTGCGAAACCAGCCTTTGCAAATTGGTTTTTTGGAAAACTGGAGAGTTTGGAGATGACAGACTGATATCAAGCGGTTTGCGCGGGTGGTCCGCACGGAGTGGCCGCCAGTCGCTTCCATCCTTGATCTGCCATTCAACGAAGAATCTGAGTCCCTGGGCGTTTTTCACTCCGTTCAAAGTAACCTTGGCCCAGACGAACGTGGGGCCGGAAGCATTGAGCTTAAGAGTTTCACCGAGATCTTTCGTCTCGGCCCCTTTTTCGGGAACGGTCGCGAGCAGTTCCACGGTAGCCGAGGCATCGGTTTCCGGTGGCGGGCTGCCTTGCGACCAGGCCGTGAATGGAACCAATAAGGCGAGGAGACAAAGGAGACGAAGCGAATCAAGGGCAGGTATTTTCATAGCATGGGATGTTAGGGACGATTTGAGGTTCGATGAAGTAGGTGCGTTTCAGGCGTTCGTAGAGGCAATCCGGGTCGTGCGCCGCTCGCTTGTCGCGGCCGCTGCGGCGCCACATTTCGTTCCACAAGTGCACCGCGTGCGTCGCTTCCCCGAAGGTGATCTCGCGCGGGGCGAGCACTGTTTCCCATTCGTCGTACGAGAACGGGCAGAAGACGTTCGCGGGCAGCAGGAATGGGCTGAGACCAAATTTGCTGATGGCGCGCGCCATCAATTTCGGGCCGAACTGGCCCCAAGCCGCCGCGGCCGGATCGGGAGAGGCCAGGCAGAGATGCCAGTTGAATGCCATAATCTCACTCCCGGCGGGTACTTTGATAACGGCGCTCGCGGCCACCTCGCCGCCATGGATTTGCTCCGAGGCGAAGACGTAGGGCTCGTCGAACGCGAACGGTTTCAGGCAAACCACGTCGGTGTCGGACCACCATCCACCTTTTTGCAACAAAAGGTTGTAGCGAAAAAAGTTTGAGAAGGCGGCGTAACTCGGATGCTTCCTGTATTGAAAGACAGCGGCTCGCGGCAGAATCGCTTCTGCGCTTTTCAGGATCGCGCCTTCGGGAACATTGCCGACCTCGCCATAGCTGTAAAGATGGTACTGGTGCCCGTGCGCGAGAAAAGAGGCGATCGAAAGCTGTTCCATCGGCGAAAGCTCCCCTCCGACCCAAAGGCTCTGAATAGGCTCGTTCATTGGCCGTTCTCCTTCGGCCTTCCACCCCACCCATCCACGCATGCCACCCAGCCTTCTCCGGCGGTATGGTGAGCGTCGATGTGGTGCATCCGCTGCGTCCACCATCCGCCCCGGTTTCCCGCATCAAGCACCGGCCGCGACGAAGCCGGGATTTCGCGATAAGCGTCGGGGGTGAGTTGAGTGATTTCGAAAGCCCACACGCGATTGCCATATTGCTCCTCGCAATCCTGGGCGAAGCGCACCGTTCGGCCCGCGTGAGACAGGATGCGCCCGGCCGGCCGAGCCTGGGAACGTTTATCCGCGATGATGGGGCTGGACGGATGTTCTTCCCATGGCCCGGTTAAGTCCGGCGCACTAAACAGCCGCAGCGACCGGTGCGCGTGCGGTGTGTCGCAGGCGAACAGCCACCAGCGATCATCGTGCCGGAAAATCGTCGGGTCGGCATACTGACCGGAAATGAGCGTATGCTTGAATTCCCAATCGAAGGGAAAATTTCCGCTGCGATAAAGGCGCACCTCCTGCGCGTCGAGCGTCTCGGGAATCATGTAGTAATCTCCGTTCCAGGCAAAGACGTGCGGATAGGAGAGATGGAATGGCTCGCGCAGAACGATCCGCTGATATTCCCAGTTCGCGGTGTCGCGGCTGATGGCCAGCCCGATCTCACCGCGATCACTCTTCTCCGGCAGCACCTCGAAAAAAAGATACCAAAGCTCTCCCACGCGAATCATAAACGGGTCCGCCACGAACTCCGCCTTCACGTCCGTGATGTCGCTGGCGGTGAGGATGGGGTTCCTCCCCTCGGCGGCGGGCGTCCACTCCAGCGGCGACGCGCCGCGCAGGATGCCAATTTCCCACATCGCTAGCGGGCGGTGAGTATCGCTGAACTGGTGGCGGCAACCAAATTGTCGTCTCCAAACGCGGTGACTTGGACGCGCGCGGGCGCGAGAAGCTTTGTCGTGCCCTTGTACGACCATTTTCCATCATTGACCTTGATGGTTCTGGGGGTTCCCGCCTCGGCCCCGGCGTTCTTCTCGCTGGCGATCGTTAACAGCAAATTCTTTGGCATGACGCCACCGCCTACCGTCGTCGCCGCCTGCACTGTTCCGCTCACCTCGACCGTGTCTTTCACGAGAGTCGCTTTCTCGATCGCCACTTGGTACGGCGTTACCCGGAAGAGGCCCCAGGTGCCGGCCCGCCCGGCGGTTTGGTACGTGGTGTAAAGATAATCGCCCGCAACTTTATTGCGACCACCGGCGCTGGGGAAGACCAGATCGAACTTCTGGCCTACGCCGCCTTGCACGGCGCCCTGTGTTTCGGAAAGCGGATTAGAGCCGATTTTCGAGGAATCGAAAACGTAGGGCTCTTCCAGCCAGTTATGGCCGTGAACGATGAAGACGGGTGGCGCGTTGATGGCATTACTCGTGGCCGTGCTGGGAACGAGCATTCGGAAACGCGTCGGCGTTCCAGCTGCGGCCACGAACACCGGGGTTTGCGGATCGGCCGGCGGATTGAACATGCTATTGGAGAAGGCTTGCGCGTACCCCTGCGGCGCAGGCTGTGGAAAGTTTTGGGCGTTACTCGGCACGCCGCGAATCCCAAACGGCTCCGAGCGGTAATTTATTGCCCCGATTGCGCTTCCCGCGACACTGGCCAGAACACTATTGTCCGCCGCCGAGTTGGCCACCATGTTCTGATCGATCACCACGAATTCCCGGAAATCGGCGCCGCCCGGGAACTTGACGGTGGCAGAGGCGCGGCTGGAGACATCCTCGGTCCAGGTGGCGCCTTCCGGCTCAATGATCAGCGCGCCCACCATGCCGAACTGGGGCTGAAGCAGTTGATCGGCCGAAGTAAGGTTCGTGCCGCCAAACTCGATCGGCTGCGCCTGAATCTTTCCGTTTTCGTCTCGCCTTAGCTCCCCGGCATACCAATAGAAATCGCGCGTCTGGCCTGGGTCCACCAGCCGGTCTTTCGGATTGAACCCGACGAGGACACCGTTTGCGTTGATTGGATCGAAGCCGACCAATTGCGGGTGCAAGCCGACCTTTGCGGAAGTCTTCAGACCGGGTTCCGGAGCGTCCGGTCCACCGGTAAAGGGGGTGCCATAAGGAAGCGTCTCGATATCCGTCAACGCTTTGCTTTTCACATCGAACGCATTGTGCAAAGTCACCTTGATCCATTGGCCCGCCGCGGCCCGAAGAATCAAAGGCTCGACTGGCACGCTAGATTTTAGTTTCTTTGTTGTGGGGTCCAGATCGTCGGTGCGAACGAAGAGCACCGCTTCATTGGTGGAGAGCTGGCTGCCCGGATCGCGGCCGTTGTAAATCAGATTGCCATTCGGGAGCACATCCGCCGTCACCGCCGTGACTTTGAAGTCCTGTCGGAGGGCTTTCGGAGCCTTGTCATATCCATCTTTGAACAGGTCGTTTTCGACATTGGAGGCGGGCTTCGGATTGTTCGGCAATGGCTGCACACCCGGAACGGGGGCGCCATAAGAGCGCATGATTCCCCAAAGGCCATTGTTCAATCCGACGATGTCGGAGCTGGGCGAATAAAAATAATCGGCGAACGGCGGCATCTGCGGGTCAGGAACGGGGTTTGGCCCCCCGTGCTTGAAGGTGGTGCCGGGCAAGTCGAAAATCATTTCGAAGTGTTCCGAGAGCCCCATGAGTTGCGCGTTGCGCCAACCCGAGTTGGGATTATCGGGCTCATACAACCATTTCACTCCATGAATTTGGAAAGCGTGCGCTTGCGTGTGCGCGCCTACGAGCGTGCGAATTTGCACACGATCGTTCACGTAAGCTTCGAGCAGTGGCGTATAGGGATCCGTCCCCTTTGCATTTGGCACCAGCGGCGTTTTGGGAAAGCCAGGCTTCCCGTCGGGCTGGATGTTTAGGTCTGCATCGCTCCGCTTGATCGAGCTAAAGGCCAGCGCCAGGTCGGCGTTTTCGGTCATATTCGGCGGGCAGGCGACTCGGAATGGCACCGGTTCGTTGCGATAATTCAGCGAATAGGTGCCGTTCTGGTTCTGGCTCACGATTTGCGCGAACGGCGGTCCATTCCCGGCGTTTTCATTGTCGCCCGGCGCATTGAGGGCAAACTTCGCGTCGGCCCAGCCCGGGGAAATATCCGGCGTGTAAACCAATAGCTGCTTGATTGTTTTGCCGCCCGTCGTGGGGTTTGCTTCAAACGTGGCGCGCACGATATATTTCGTCGCCTTGCCGTCGCTCGCCTTGCCGTTGATTTCGTTCGCCGCTTCCGTGATCGTCCATTTCTCCCCTTTGGTCACGACCGCCACCGTCGCATTTTTCGAAAGCGGAATTCCAAACTGCGGGAACAATTCGGTGAACGGCGCAGCGCCGATTGCCTGCGGTGGGGGCACCGGAAGCTTGCCCTGGTCCAGATCGGCGACGTACAGGGGCAGGTAGGTGATCTTTATCCCGGCGATGCTATGGGCCTGCGCAATGTCGAACGCCGGCGAGGAGCATTCCTTACCGTTCTCCCCGCAATCCTTGGGATCCAGATCGGGATCGAACATTTTGGCCGAGGGCTTCTTCCGGCTCTCTTTGGTGTAGGCCAGCTGCATGTCCTGGAACTCGAGGACAAACTCGCGATAACTATCTTTGGGATCGTCGGTCACGATATATCCGTGCCAACTGGTGGGACCGCCATCGAGCCGCGTGTTCATCCGCAGACCATCGGGCAGGTACCATTCCGAGTTTTCCGGCTCGACGATCATACCCGCGTAGAGACCCGCCTGCTGGTGGGTCGACGGCCCGAAGTGGTCGTGCGTGAAGACGGTCCGCAGCGTCCGGTCGACTCCTTCATTATTGAGGAGTGCGTCTACCTCCCAGAGTTGGATCGTCGTCTGGGCGCCATCCCATGCATCGGAACGGCCCGTCGGCGGACCGAACACGGAGAGCACGTTGGGATTCGGATTTGTCCATGTCGGAACACCATTGCCGTCCAGCCCGGCATATTTGCTGTCGGGAGGCGGATAGTAATCTTTGACCTTCTTAGGGGTAAGTGTTTGTTGCGCCGCCTTATTCACAAATCCCGTCGCCGGGTCGAAGGCAAACAAACCGCCCTTGGCATTGATGGAAGCGATCCGCTCCTGGACCTCGTCGGGCGCGTAAGTGCCGTCCTCATAGTTAAACCCATTCTCCGCGCCGTCGGAGGAAGTCACGTCGAACTTCACCAGATGGATATGCTGCCCCACGATGTCCGTTGGCGTGCGGACCTGGAAATCGTCCAGCTCATAGTAACTCGGCAGCAGATTGGTATGCCAGTATTGGATGCTATCCGAAGTATTGGTGCGGAAGAAGAAGGGCTGCGGCGGGCGCGTGGTGTCGACCGTCGGTTTCACATCCTGCCAGAGCGAAATCATTCGCTGTTGGGGATAGTGCCAGCCCTTCTTATTTAGAACTGTGTCGATTTGAAACACGGCGGCTTGATACCGTCGGCGATGCGGGTTGGCATTCCCTTCATCCGTCACCGCTGGATCGGCGTAGGGCGCTCCCGGCGTTGGAGGCAAACCGTTGAGGATGAAATTTCCGGGATCGCCATTGGGCTGGGTCGTCGGCCGGGTCCGCGTGGCGTGTTCCTTCATGGCCGCAAGCTCTACCGGCGTGCCCTCCTCCGGGAGCTCGAAAGCCGACAACTCGCCGCCGGGAATAATATTTCCATCCTTATCGCGCAGCGCGGTGTCTTTGCTGAAGTCCCAGCGCGTATGGAACTCCTTGACCACCTTACCATCCAGGACCAGGTGGCGCGGCAGGCCGCCATCGAGATAAATCTTCCTATCCTTGCCAGGGCTTGGGTCTGGCGATGGGCTCGGGCTCAGGATCGCCTTGCCGGTATCAGGCTCCTCCAGCCAGGCAAAATCGAGCGGCGGGTGCGGCGGGCGGTGCCCGGCGACTCCTGGGATGAAGAAGGGATAGCCCGGGCTCCGATACGTCCCGTCCTTTTCCTTATGGACGAGGACTCGCCGGCCTTGCCCTCCCGGCGACCAAGGCGAAAGGTCCGTGAGCTCCACTTCCGCCGGCATCGGAGCCATGCCCAAAGTGGGCAGCGGCACGATCGCCGGGATCGGGGTGCCGTGCTCGATCTCACCATCCGGCAACGCCCGGTTGACCCCACTGAGCGGTACTCCGTTTTTGTCCAGCAGCGTTCCTCCCTCGAACACGTCGTGAACGCGCCACATGGCCCACATGCCCTGGGCAAAATGGGGATAAAAGTGGCAGTGGAAAATCGCATCCCCCACCGTTTTATTGCGGTTGCCACTGCCGTTGTAGGTGATCTCCAAAGTGAAGGCCGAACCCGGCACGATGAGCTGGCTATCCAGATAATGGCCGTCGTCGCTATCGGGTGAGCGCAACCACTGGTGCGCGTGCAAATGATGGACGTGCGACGGGCCGGGTCCCGCATGGAGGATGCGGAACTTCACGTGGTCGTTCATGTAGCTGTGGTAGACGTTCGACGGATCAGCCGGAAAAAACGCCTTCGTCGCTTTGACGGGCGGCGCCGGCAGCGGGGCGAAGTCGTCGCTTCCCGGCGGACTCACTTGTGCCGGGCGCGGCAGCGGCGGCGCGTGAGCGGCGGCGAGTTGCTGGGCGACGGACCCTGGCGGAACCTGGGTCCGCAGCGCGCTGTGCTCATCCAGAGAAGGAGAACCGACCATCGCGTTGGAAGCATTCGCGGGATGATCCACCACCATGGCGGGATCTCCGACCGCCCAGGCGCTGAGGAAGAATTCTTCAAACTTTAAGTCCACCGCGTCCCGATTTCCCATCGGTCCCACCCCCAGCCGATTCGCCACTATCTCAGGGCCGATGGCGGCCGAACCGTAATTGATGGCGAAGTTATCGGCGCCAGGCTGAATGACGTTGACCAGATTCGCGTTCGCAAAAGACGCAAAGCTTTGCGTGGCGAAAAAGGCTTGATGATAAATTATCGTGTACTCGCGGTACGGCTGGCGGCGATCGGGCGAAGCCGGGTTCTCCCGAAAGGTCGGGCTCGTGTTGGCGTACGAGAACCTGCCGGCGTTCGGTCCGGTAATCACAGCGGTGAGATCGCTATAAATCAGCTCCAGCTCGGCCGCGAAAATCTGGAGCTGACGGGCCTGCGCTACCTGCGCTGTCGATGGAAGGTTCGCCGTCACGTAAAAGGCCTTGCCCTCGTCGGTGATCAGCCAGCTATAACGGTATTGCTCAACCACCTTCGCGCCGGGCGAGAGCTCCTGTTTCTTATCTTTGAAGAGGGCCCGCAGTTTGGCCGGAATGATGCCCGCGTCCAAATCGCTCACCTCCTCAATGTAATCGGCTGGGTTTTGTTTCTGCAAAGGCTGGTCGTACAGGGCCGCGCCAACTGGATTTACTTGCAGCATTTGCAGCACAGGCACGCCACGCTTTTGCTCCTTCGCCGGATACAGGGCGTTATAATAGATCCGCGGCTGGCCGGTGGCCGTATGGATACGTTTTCCGCCCGCGCCTTTTTCATCCACGAAGACGGTGACACTGGAGCGCTTGTCGGCGACGTAGCTTTCCAGCGTTTTCTTGGTAAAGTTTTCGGCTCCCGGCGGCGGTTTCTCGGCCGCCGGCGCGATCTTTTCCGCCGTCTTTGGCGGTGGATCGGCTGCGACGGAAGCTCCGACCAATTTCTGGGAATACTCCTTCAAGTCGGCCTCGGTTAATGTCGCCTGCTCCAGATCGTCATGAGTGATCTGGCTGCGATACCATTCCGCCCCTTCGGGCTCGACGTGGATCGCGCCGAACAAGCCTTCCTTGGCTTGATAACCACTTTCCATATCGGCGGCGCTATATATGAGGAAGGTTCCTTCCTCTGCGGCGTACCACTTATAGATCTTGGTCTGTCCGTTTTCGGCGAGGCTGCTCGGATTGTTGCCGACCCAGGACGAGTCGCTCGACTTGTCTCCCAACTCCATCCCCGCCGCATGGATCCCGGCAAAGCGAGTAGCCGCAGCCGGCAGGCGGTTGTCCGCCGCCACGGGATCCGGTTGGAGCAGATTCAAGAAAGTGATCTCGAGGCAATCCCCTTTGTTCGCGCGCAGGACGAGCGGACGCGCGCGTTTGCCATCGCGGAGGCGCACGCCACCGCAAAGCGATTTAGAATCCTCCGGCTTTAGAGCTTTCAAGTCGTCCGGCAAGGGCGAGCCATCCATGTTCTTCACAACGTCGCGGGCCAGCGCGTAGATCATGCCGCCGGGCTGCGCTGCGCCGAGACGATTCCACATCCATGGTTGATCGAAGGCGACTATCTGCACCTTGATGGTGCGGTTGCACACGACGGGAGCTTCCTTTGCCGGTGCTGCTGGGCCCAAGGCGAATGCCAGGAGTGCTACGGCGCTGCCAAGGCGGAACAGGTGGGTGTATCTCATTGCAGTTTCCTCTGGTTCGAACAGCTGCTCGCGCAGCCGAGTTTGTGATTCCTCTTCAGGTACCATCTTATGTCCACCGGAGGCTCGAACGCCGGATGGATTCCGACTCCCACTGATGCGGCGCGCCCTTGATTCCGACGGCAATACCAGTCGGACCCAAAAGATTTCCAGGGCGCGCACACAAGAGTGGTTACTTGATCATGGGTTGATGTTTAGGGTTTGGGCGTCCTCGGGTCTCTCAGGACGTTCGGCGCCGTTGACACGTCACCTCGCCTCAAGGCTTATTTCCCGCCTTTTTTGCCCTTCTTCCCTTTTTTGCCCTTCTTCCCCTTCTTCTTGTTAATGGGCGCTCCCAACGCTTGTGCCAGCGCGAGGAACAAGTTCTTTGCAGTGTACTCGTCGAGCACCACTACGACCGGACCGCCGCCGGACCACGGGCCTCCTCCCTTCTTTCCCTTGCCCTTTCCTTTGCCGTCCTTGCCTCCCTTGTTGCCTCCAGGTCCCTTCGTTCCTTTCGGTCCGCCACCCCCAAGGGGTCCCGGGGTTTTCGGACCCTTTGCGCCCAACTTTGATTTCGCCTTGCTCATCGGTGTTCCTTTCGTGATCGAGGTTTTCTTACCTCCAACCGACACCCGAGAATGGGCGACACCAACACTTCCTGGGGGTCAATTAGGGGCCAATTGCCTACAGTTTGCCGGAAGCGCGCCTTGGGCGTCAATCACAATTCGTACTATTTTCTTGACAAAATTTCTGGTGCCCGGATTGGCCCGAAGAAAGGCAGAGCGCCGATCCCGGCGAATCGAAGATGCGCAAATCTGCGCTGGGCGCGGCATCCCCATCGCCGCCCGCGAGTGTGCCGGAGGAGCAGAGGTCGCGCAGTCCTTTCATCGTGGCCGTAAAATATTCGCGGAACCGGCCCCGCCGCACACGGGCCGAATAGCGCTCCGTGTGATACTCCCTGCCGTTGAGCAACCGATCGCTGTCCGCGTCGTCCAGGTCTATGAAAGTGGCGAACGATCCCACCGCGTCGTGCTCGACACATTTGCAGAGGCTGGCCCGCATCTCCATGCGCGAACACACGACGTTTCCATCATTGATGATGATGAAGTCTTTGGCTTGCCCGAATTTTTCCAAGCCTGCCGCATAATAGTTCTCCTGCCGCGCCTCGGGCAGATGAATGTATTCGCACCCCACCGGCGCCGCGTTCGCGTTCAAGCGAGGCTCCTCGTTCTGTTCCACGATAAGCACTGAAAAGAGTGCGCCGTAATGCCGGACCAAAAAACGCAGGTTTTTCAAACCGCGTTCGCGGTTCCCGTTCTCGCGGTAGGGGATGACTATTGCCGTGCGCTTCTCCATCGATTTCATCTCCTCGCCGCGCAACACCATCGAGTCGCGGATATACCAATGGTTGGAGAGCACTCCTTGCGCGTCGGAGTAACTGTCATCCACCCAGGCCAGGTGCGGCAGGAAACAGTAACAATTGAACCGCTCCTGAAGTTCCCAATTACTTCGGTCGACGGCGTACTCTTCCCGTTCGTTCAGGCAGATGAAGGCGTCGTAAACCGTTCGTCGCACCGCATACATCAAAGTGGAAAACGAAGCGCGCAGCCGGCCGATCCCCGGGGCGACCGGCGCAGGCGGATCGTGATGCAGACAACCAAAGAAGAGCATGTCCCAATCCGCCGGCAGCCCGCGCACTCGCTTTTCGAATTCCTCATGAAAGCCTTCCGCGAAAAGCACGTCGTCTTCGACGATCAGAACATTTTCGCGCCCTTGCGCTCGTGCCTGGCGCACCACGGCTAGGTGGCTTTGCAGACATCCATACGCCCCGGCCGATTCGGGCCACTCGGCGGGCACCTCTAAATTTGCTCCGTCCACGGCGGGGAACCGTTCCACCGATCCCAAGTCGACTTTTGCGAAGCGCGCCTGCATGCGCTGCCACCGCTCCGGCCTGCGATCGAGATTGATACAGACACGGTGCTGAAACATCTCACGGAATCGGTGCGCACCTCGAGCCATGATCTTTACAACCCGCGAGCGCCAGCCGGCAGGGACAATCTCTCCAGATCACTCTCCAGGTTTCCCTCACTCGGATGGGCCAGCTCCGCCTCGTATTCCCGCACGAACCCTGCCGCCATCACATGATAGTGGTACTCTCGCATCGCCTTTTCCCGGCAGGCTGCAGGCGGAATCTCGGCGGCTCTTTCAATTGCTGGCCGATAGTCGTCCAAGTCACGGCAAACAAAGCCGACCTCCGGCGAAATTACCTCCGGACAGGCGCCGCGATCGCTGCATATCACCGGGGTGCCGCTCATCAGCGCTTCCGCCATCGCGAGGCCGAAAGCCTCTTCGAGCTGCGTCGGATGCAACAAGGCGCGCGCGCTGGCCAGGAGATTGGCTTTTTCCTCGCCGCGCACATCACCTACGTACTCGGCGCCGGCGCGACGGCACAGCACACCGATTTGTCGAATGACGGAAGAATCGCGACTGGTTCCCGCGACGATCAACCGAAATCCCATCTCCCGGGCAAGCCGCAACGCAATCTCGAGCCCCTTTTCCACCGCCCAGTCCATGCTCGCCATGAAGACGTAGTAATCTCCTTTGTGCTCGCAGTAGCGATAGCCCGCCGGATCCAGCCCGTTGTGGACAAATCGGCTGCGGCCATAGAGTCGTGCCAACGTCTGCGAGACAAAGATCCAATTCCATCCCGCGTAGTTTCGCTCCAGGCCCCGCGCCTTAATGTCGAGATGGCACGTCGTGACCCAGGGAATTCCATGTGCGCGCACGTGATCCATCAGCCCGGCGTCGCTGCGGGAACTCGAATAGTTGTGCAGGATGTCCACGTCCGCCGGCAACTTATCGATCATCCGGACGCCTGGTGGGAGCGCCGTCACGGCCCCCGCTGGCAAATGATAAAAAACTTCATGCCCCAGTTCTGCCAGGCCTTTTACCAGGGTGTCGTGCAGATAATGTCCGGAGCCGGACGGCACCTGCCGCGGCGCCCGCCCCACGCCATTGGCGAAATACGCGCCGTAGGGTTGGTTCGACCAGAGCGCAATTCTCATGGCTTAGCTCGATTGCCGCTGCTCAAATTCGTTCCAAGCTTCCGCCAGCGGACGCTCAGGCGGCGCCGCCGCCAGGTGGAGATTGCCGTTGGCCGCACTGCCTCGCGCGAGGAAAAATGGCGTCTGCTGGGACGCCAGATCGTATGCACTCGTTACGAAACGTACGATAAATCCGAGCCGCTTCGTGTCCGACCGATTCGGGCGCGAACCGTGAATGATGGCGGTATGGTGCAGCGACATCTCGCCCGCGCGCAAGATCACCTCCAACGCGTCGGCCTCATTCACCTCCACTCGAATCTCCTGTCCTTGATTGAGAAGATTTTCGGCATTCCCCATTTCGTCGTGCGGCAGAACACCGTTTTGATGCGAGCCCGGAATCACGCGCATACAGCCGTTCTCGGTTGTGCTGTCCAGCAAGGCGATCCAGGCCGAGAGTGAGGGCGTCAGATGCAGGTTCGAATAATAGTTGTCTTGATGCCAGGCGACGAAGGCCGGGTCACGGGGATATTTGCAGAGCACGAGAGATCCCGCGATGAGTAAGTCTGGTCCGAGCACTTCCTCCACGGCGTCGAGCACCGCCGGCTCCGTCGCCAGGCGATAAGCCCAGGCGAAGTGTGCTGTTGGATTTTGGAGCCGATAAAGCGGGCTGCCGGCACTCTGTTCGAGCTCTGCAAAGCAGGTCCGGTAAGCAGCGGTCTTCTCCGGCGATAGAGCCGGGATTGGAAAAACGATGCCGTCCCGCTCAAAGCGCGCGCGTGAGATTTCGCTAGTCATCGTGGCTGCTGGCGCCGCGCACTTCATCGAGGGCGCGCTCTTCTTGGCGGATCAAGGGCAGAACGTCGCGGCCGAAAATGATCATCTCATCGAGCTTCGGCCAACCGGCGAGGATAAATTGCGTAACACCTGCGCGCTTGTATTCGATGAATGCCGAGGCGACCTCCTCCGGGTTGCCGACCACGGCGATCGCCGCGCCGCCGTGGGTCCGGACCGCGCCCGTCCAAAGCCAGGAAGCCGGCCATTCGCCTTCCGCCATCTCGTAAACTTGGCGGATTGAAACTGAGTCACTCTTGCGCATGAAGTCGCGTTCGTGCTCCGCGTCGCGCAAGGCGGGATCAAGACCGGCGACCAGCTCGTAAGCCGCTCGCACCGCGGCCGCGCGCGTGGGGCGACAAATCACGCAGACGCGCACGCCCACTTCCTTGCCCGCCGCCAGCACCGTCTTCGCGTCCGGTTCCAGGTTCGCCGGCGTGTCCGCGAGGCGCATCCAGCACGAGCCTTGCGAAATCGCCAGGGTGCGTGCCGCCTCCGAACCGCCCCCGATGAAAATCTCAGGACTCGTGCGCGATTTTGAAACGAACACGGTATTCAACCGCCCGTTCTCGATCTGATAATACTTGCCCTGAAAATTGACGGGGTCGTTGTTGCGCCAAAAAGCGTGGCAGATGGCGAGAAACTCTTCCGTCCGCGGATAACGTTCATCGTGGCTAAGAAAATCGCCGTAGTAGCGTTGCTCGAGGGGCGAATGGCCGGCGACGATATTCAAGCTGAACCGGCCCTGGATGAGCGCGGAGAGTGTGTTCAGTTGCTGGACAAAAGTCGTCGGCGGAATCAGCCCGGAACGATAGGCGACGATCAATTCGATCTTCTCCGTGGCCAGTCCAAGCGCAGCGGCGAGCAGGATCGGATCCGGTTTCGCCGCGCCGATATCGGTGAGCAGCCCGGTCATTCCGCATTCCTCGGCGCGCCGGCAAAATTCCACCTGCCGCTCCAGATCCGGCATGCCGGTCTCGCGCCGATTCCAGCCGGCTGCGCGCGTCATGTTCGCGGTTTCCCCGCCTTGCAGGAGTCGCCAATGGAATTTCATTTTCATTTCAAAATGGGTGCGCGCGAGTTGTCAGCAATGCGTCGAGACGCCGAGGACTCGAGCCGCGGCCGCACCTCGCCGGCGAACCGCTTCATCTCCTCGAGGTCCGGCCATCCCATAAATAGAAATTGGCTGACGCCCACTTCCTCGAAGGCACGGATCGCTCCCGCCACTTCGTCGTACGAACCGACCAGCGCGATCGCGGGCGCACCGAGATACGGCACCGCGCCGGTCCAGAGCCACGGCGTCAGCCAGTCGCCGCCATTCTTCTCCGCGAGCGCGAGCGTTCCCGTGAAGGCCACCGAATCGGAGCGCGTCGAAAATTCCTCGTGCACCTGTCGCGCCTTGCCGCCGACGCGGTCGAGGAGCGCGTAGGCATCGGAGACCGCTTCCTCGCGGCTCGGTCGTGCGATGATTGAAAGCAGCAGACCGACTTCAGTCCCGCTCTCGAGGACAGGCTGCAATCGAGGCGCTATTTCTTCAGGACAACGCGGCAGCGTCCAGAGACAATCCGCGTGCCGCACCGCGAGATTCAGCGCTGCGTCCGATGCGCCGCCAAGGAAAATTTCCGGCGCGCGTCGTTCGTTCGAGACAAAGGGCGTCTTCACCACGGCGTCTTCGATTTCATAATAGGCGCCCTTGAAGCTCACCGGCTCTTCCTCGGCCCAAAGCGCGCGGCAAATGGAGAGGAACTCGTCTGTGCGCGCATAGCGCTCGTCGTGGCTCAGGAAATCGCCATACGCGCGTTGCTCTTTCGGCGTGTGGCCGCCGACCACATTCAGGCAAATTCGCCCCTGCGTTAGTGCGGAAACGGTGTTGACCTGCTGCACGAACGACGTGGGCGAAATGACTCCCGAGCGGACGGCGACCATGAACTTTACTTTCGACGTCAGCACGCCCAGCGCGGCGGCCAGGGCAATTGGATCGGGCCGGTGAAAACCAAATGCCGTCAAAAGCGATTCAATCCCGCACCACTCGGCCGCCTCGCAATATGCAACGTGCGCCGCGAGATCGGGAATCCCATTTTGCGCGGCGCGCGCTTTCGCCCCTTTCAACTCGCTGCCGGCACTGGACATACTCCAGTGAAACCGCAGCGGCCTCAGGGGTGGGGCTCCGCCGCCCGTACTCCGTTCAGCCTGCGACATGGGTGCTGGGGTGTGGGTGTTTGCTTAAGCTAGCTCGCGCCTCCTCCGTCGACACGACCCTGGTCCAGGCGGCACTATCCGAGGGCTGGCGGTCTCGTTTCGCCGGAAAACGTTCGTTCAGGGGTGGGGCGGCCATGGTCATCGCTGAGCTCCTTGGTAACATAGTTCGAGCGCCCTTTGCGATCTCTAAAACGATAATTAGGCATGATTCACCGGCACCGCCGGTTATGGATCGGCGGCACGGGCATCTATGCTCCCGCGCGGACCATCTCGGCTCTCATGATCGCCACACTGTTTTCCCATGTGTATTGCTGTTCGGCGAGCGCCGCTCCACGCGCGCCAAGAGCGGCGCACATTTTCGGATCTGCCAGCAGGGTGCCTAGAGCCGTAGCGAGGCCGCGTTCGTCGCCGCTTTCGATGAGAAAACCGTTTACCCCGTCATGCACCATGTCGGGTAGGGCGCCCAGTCTGGTCGCGACCACTGGCAATCCGGCAAGCATCGCTTCTACAAAGACGACCCCAAAAGGTTCGCACCGCGTGGGCATGCAGAAAACATTCGCCCGTTGGAAATGAGTTGCCACTTCCTCGATCGGCAACAAACCAAGAATCTCACAGTTCGGCACCGAAACCGCGGGCGCGCATCCGACGATGAGCAGCTTAGCGTCCGGATGCTCCCGCAGCACTCGCCGAAACGCAGCGACCAGGAGCGGGCCGCCTTTCCGTTCCCATTCCATTCCCACGAACAGGATCGTCTTTCCGCCGGGGACTCTGACGGGCGCACCCGGCCTGCGGGGCAGATTGCCGCCGGCGTAGGCGCACCGGATTTTCGCGGGCTCCACGCCGTAATCTTCGATGAGCGATCTGCCAATATTCGAGCTGAACGTAAAGACGCGTGTCGCACGATGGTAAATCTCGCGTTCCAATTCGATCCACTCCGTCGAAAATTTCCAGTCCGGTGGAGGTTCCGGGTACTGTCGATTAGCCAGGTGCGTGTGGTCGGTGTAAACAAAGTGCGGGATCCCGGGCACGCTCCCGTCGACCCGTGATCCGGTCTGAAAAGTGAACCGATATGAGTCGGCGGTGAGGCGGCGGCGTAAGGCGCGGCGGATTGATTCGAAGCTGTATCGGGTGCGGAGCAGGCAATCTTTGAACCGTTTCCGCCCTGACAATATCTCCCAGCCGTAGTGGAGCAGCACGTCCGCGATATTCCGCCAATTTCGGAGGCTCACCAGTTCGCCGAGGCCGATCACTTCCACCGGGTTTTCGGGAAACGCCGCGTCGAGCCGCGGTCGCAAGCTGCGGCTGATCGCGGCATTCAATCCGAAATCGCAGTATGCAATCTTTCTTCGGTCCATGGGTGCGGCCGGCTCTCCGGGTCACCCTGCGACATCGGCACTGGCGTGTTGCGGCTCCCCCAGGCTCGCCCGCGCCTCGCCATTGCTGGATGCTGATGGAGCGGGCCGCTCTTCCAGATGAAAAAAGGAGACGTCGTGGATTTTTCCCAGCGCCTCGCGCCCGATCGTTGCTAACAGATGATCGGCGTTATCATGTCGCGCATAAATGGATAGGTCGCGGTAGATGCGTTCGATCGGGCTGGGCCGGATGAGGCTGCGCGCGCCGCACGCCTTGATTACGTAATCCACCGTTTCCGCCGCCCACTTCTCCACCAGGAACCTGGCGCGGATGCCGGCGCGCATCGCCTCGTGGCAGCGTCCGGCGTCCCACAGCCGGGAGACGTGTTCGAGATAAAGATGAGCGCACTCGATGTTCAAAGACATTTGGCCGAGCCGCTGCTCGACAAACGGATCGCTCTCGCGCTCATCCTTCGTGGCGTAGGCGTGGGCATATTCGAACGCCGCTTCCGCGCCGCCGAGGAAAGTCGCGCCATAATGCGGCGCAAACCGGGTCTGCCATCCTTCCGCCAGATATTGGCCGGGCTGACCGAGAACGTCCCGATCGGGGATGAAACAGCGATCGAATCGCGCGAGATAACTCACCGTGGCGCGCATCCCGATCGGGTCCCACCAGGAATCGTCGAAAGTCACTGCGTTTTCCGCCAGGTCGCACACCAGCAACAGCACGCCGCTGCTTGCGCCCGCCGCGTGGCGCGCCCCGCCCGGCCCGGCGATGTCGACAAGCAAGATCGCCTTCCGCGCGTGGCCCGCGCTGGTTGCGAACACTTTCGTCCCGTCCACCACATAACCGCCCTCGACTCGCGTGACGTTCGTGCCGAAGCGCGCCTTTTGACCGGGAATCCTCGACTGCGGTTCGCCGCTCCACGCGACCCAGATTTCCCGCCCATCCACCACGCCTTCAAACCAACGCTTCTTTTGTTCCTCCATCCCAAACGCGTCGATCAGCACCTGCGAATTCACGTGGCCCTCCCAGCAGCGCGCCATCGACATGTCCGCCTTGGCGATTTCTTTCGTCATCAACCAGAGAGTGTAAACATCGTGGCCTGGCCCGAGTCCCTGGCCGCCGAAACTTTCCGGCACGCAGGGAGCATGCAGGCCGGCGGCGAAAAGATCCTCAAAATCGTCCGCCGGGAAAATTGCCTCGCGGTCGTAGCGGTCCGCGCGCCCGGCAAATTTCTCGCGCGCCAGGGCGGCTACGCGCTCGATCAATTCCTCGTGGCCGGCTGCGGCAGTGCTCGTGCCGGAAATCATGACTCCTCTTTGAAAAAGAACTCGCGATTGAAATAATCGGGGCGCCCGCTGCAGTCCTTAAAGCGCGTGTATTGCGACACGACGATCAAACCTTTCGCGCAATAAGCGGCAAGCGACATTTCGAAAAACTCAAAATCGTATCTCGCGGTGAAGCCGTCGGCCTTCCAGGAATTTACGTTTGGCGCGAATGGACGCACCTCCGTTTGGCCCAGTGTTTGAGCGCCGCTCTCCGTCGCCGCCACCGTTTCAATCGAGTAACCGGACACGCTCGGAGCCAGGATGAAGCGGCAAAGGCTGCGCGTTTCGCGGTAGGTATTGACCCACGTCCCGAGGAGGTGGGTCAGGTCGACTCCCGCTTGGCCGGTCTCGCCTGGCTCGTCGCCCGAGGGCGTATCGTCGCGTTTGATTCCGGAAATCGCGTTCGTCGATGGAGAGGAAGTCATTGGTGGAAAAATTCCTTGGAAATAAAGTTGGAGCGGCCGCTGCCATCCTTGAAGCAGTGATACGCATGAATGACCAGGACGCCGCGATTGTGAATGGCAGTCACCAGCGTCTCCTGCGCTCCGAAATCATAGGTCAGCTCGAAACCCGCTACGACGTCGCCGACCACACTGTAGGCGTAGGTTGTCGCGAGCTCCTCTCCCCAATCGCGCGGGTCTGAGGCGCACGCCCCAAACGTTTGCACGCGCAGGTTTTTGCCATCCTCGCTGATGACGATTTCCGAAATGCCGCGCGTCGCCCCGTTGGTGTTCTTCCACCGGCCGATGAGCGAGGAAAGATCAAGTTTCGCCGCCAGGTCCTCACCCGATGGCGGCTGGCTTTCGCCGTTCACAGACATTGGCTCGTTCGTCGTACTCATTGCGCGAACGATTCGCTGAGTGGTGGCACGGGCGCGGTTTTTCTCCCAGCCCGAAATTCTGCCCGCACGCGACTTGCATTCGCGCCCAAAAGATCGCACGCCGGGATCCGCGGCATCTCCTCGCCGGTCATCAATTTGTATTGGCGCGCGGCTTGGGCGAGCAGGATGTCGCGGCCGTCAATGATTGTGTGGCCGCAGCGGTGCGCCACCGCGCTTAACGGCGTGGCGGCTGCGGCAAAAACCAAGTCTACGACAACGGACCTCCGCGGCATTGAAGTAACATCGACGGGCAGCTCTTCTCCTTCTCTCCCCACTGGCGTGGCGTTGACGATCATGTCGTATTCCGCGGCATTGAACTGCGCGAGCGGCACGAACGGAAGTCCTAAAAGCTTTGACGCCCAGAGTCCACGGGCGGCGCTCCGGTTTACCAGCGTCACGTCCGCCCCTGCCCGCTGCAGCGCCGCGGCAATCGGACGGCCCGAGCCGCCGCAGCCGATGACCGCGATCCGTCGCTTTGCGCAAGCGATCCCCGCCGCCTCGAAGTTCATCAACACGCCGTCAGCGTCCGTGGTGTCCGCGTGCCACGCACTGCCGCGCCGGAACATCACGTTGGTCGATTCCGTTGTCCGGCTGAACGTCGAAATTTCCGCCGCGACCGCAAGGGCCGACTCTTTATGCGGCGACGCCACCGTGACCCCACGCACCCGAATGCCGATCGCCTCGAAGAGACCCGTTTTCACCACGCCGTGCCAAAAGACGCCGAACGATTCCACGGGAAATCGGACGAAGAGCCGTGAGGCGCCCTGCGCGCGGTAAGCCGCGTTGTGCAGCTGGGGCGAGAGCGAACCGTTCACCGGTTTGCCCACGATCGCGCACAGTTCCGTTACCCGATGCAAATCCGGCAGACCGTAGTCGCGCACCAATGCTGAGAGGTCCGTCGGCGATGGTCCCTGGCCGTTCGCGACAGTTCCAAAAACTACCGGCGCGCCGTAGCGGGCCGCGAGCGGCCGCGTCCAGGTTGCATTAGCACTCTCGGCGTAGGCGATGACATCACGACGCGCCGTGGCGGCCAGAAATTGGATCGGCGCGAGGGCCGCCGCGACTTCCTCGCTCCTGGTCACGAACCGGTACAAGTGCGCTTCTGCGCGACGAAACGAGGCGAGCAACTGATGCAATGCCCCCGCCTCGGTTGCCTTACCGTGCCACGAGATGACTCGCCGGTGTGGCGGAATCGCCGCAAGGATGGCGTGATCGAGGTCGCGCTTCCCCTCAAGCTCGATGTAATCGAAACGCTTTGCCGCCGCCAGCAATCGCGCGCGGCGCACATCGCGCTCAATCGGACCTTCTCCTCCTTCCAGTCTGCTGCGCAGCGCATAAAGCGTCTTCCGGCCGGGCTTCATGAGTCCGAGCGGCGCGGCGTCGCCCAACAGATCGCCGCGCCACTCGATCCAATTGGAATCTCCAAGACCGCCGGTGCGGCGGGCCGGCGTCGCGTGCATCGTCGCGATGATGGTCGCCGGGATGCTCATGATGGCCGGCGCGCCTCCTCTCGTTCTCGCTGTAGCGCCATCGCCTCGCAATGCCAAATCAACTCTGTAAAAAATGCCTCAAGCTTTCCGGCCAAGACCCTCTCCAGACCGGTGCGCTCGCCGGCGACTTCATTTACTTTCGAAACCGCGATGAACTCAGGGATCGGAATGCCGCCCACAGCAAGCGTGAGCAGCCGCAGTTGAGCGAGGCAACTGATCCCCCCGTAGCCGCCGGCGGAAACCGTGCAAATGCCCACCGGTTTGTGGCGGAGCAGGCCGGGCGGAAAATAATCGAACACATTCTTCAAGGCGCCCGGCACACCTCCTTTGTATTCAGGCGCCACGATCAACAGCCCATCCGCTTCGCCGAGCTGCTCGAAAAGCTTGCGCGCCGTGGGCAAGGCGCTCTCGCCCTCGGTCCGTTCCTCCAGCGGCGGTAAAGGATAATCGGCCAAATCGAGGAGCCGCGCCGCGAGCTCCGTTTTCTCCTGGACCCTGGCGTGCAGATATTCCGCCACCGCCAAACTTTTTCGACCCTGCCTGATCGAACCGACGACAATCTTGATCAGCAGCTTTCGCATACGGGGGGAGATTCAAGCTGGGTTATGGCAGGAAGGAATGGCGTGTGTCAATAGATTAGCGCGCCACTTTTATGGGTAAACGAACCGATTCGAGCGGAGGTATCGCTTCGACCGGGTGCGCGCCACGCAATTTCGCTATTGCTGGAACCAGGCGCCGCGCGGTAGAAAGGCCGCATGGCTCCCCAGGCGCGCGTCGAACTTGGCCCCGCGATCCAGCACGACTCGGTGCGAGGAGAACTTCGCGCGCCTCTCTTCTGCTTCCCATGCAGTTAAATTACTGGCAGGATTCATGGCCGCTGGATCGGGAACGGTGTCCCTGTGACATTCACTTCATCGAGTACCTGACCAAGAGCGGGGCGGCATCTAAGTCCATTTTCCATTTTGGCAGCGGCGAACATCACCTTCTCGGGCGCGCCAACGTAGTGGCGCCAAAGCGCAACGAGATCCTGGCGATCACCGCCTCGAAAAGCGAGCATGCTGCCTATGTCGAACTGATTATTCGCAATCCCGAGATCGCCAAATATTACAAGGTCCTTTTTGGGGATATTTACACGCTCAGCGCCGCGGTGCTTCCTAACTTCGATTTCGTTACGCTCTTCCATCTCTGCGAATTCTACGACTCGGCGAAATCCGCCTACGCACGCCATAATGATGAGAGCCTGCTCGAGCTCTTCCTTTCCAAACTTAAGCCCGGAGGCCGCATTCTGTTTTACCGTCATTCCAGCGCTTTCCCGAAGGCCCGTTTAATCATTCAGGATTGTCTCTCCTCCGGACGTCTTGTTGAAGAAGAGGACTACAGGAGTCTCTTGATTTGCAAAGCGGGGCCTGGCGCCTCAGCGGCGGGCAGCAATCTCGTTCGGCCGGCGCGAAAGGCGAAATCGGAGATCCTTTGAAAGCTCTCGTTACAGGTGGGGCGGGCTTTATTGGATCGCATCTGGCCGAGGCGCTATGCCGCTGCGGGGACAAGGTCGTCATCCTGGACGACTTGAGTTCCGGCACGCTCGACAATCTCGCCTGGCGCGCGCCAACTCACGAACTGGAGTTTGTCCAGGGCGACGCCGGTGACGACGTTTTGCTCAAGAAACTGATCAGTGACTGCGACTGCGTGTTTCACCTGGCTGCGATGCCATCCGTGCAGCAGTCGATTATCGCTCCTCTCGAAAGTAACCGGAGGAATCTCAATACAACTTTGCACCTCTTTGTCGCCGCCCGCGATGCCGGGGTGCGGCGCGTCGTTTTCGCTTCCTCATCCTCCGTCTATGGCGAGGCAAAGGCAGAGGAAAGAGAGGAAGCGGTACGCCCGGAACCGCTTTCGCCCTACGCCGTTCAGAAATACGCGGCGGAGCAATATGCCAAGCTGTTTCACCGCTTGTATGCGTTGCCGGTAGTTACTTTGCGCTGCTTCAACGTTTTCGGACCACGGCAGGATTACGATTCGCCCTACGCCGGCGTCGTCGCGCGTTTTTGCAAAGCCATCCTCAACGCTCGCCCCATCACTATTTACGGCGACGGCCATCAGGCACGTGACTTTACCTACATTGACAACGTGGTATCGGCCAACCTTCTCGCGGCAGCAGCGCCCGAAGGAAAAATTGCCGGCTGCGCTTTTGACTGCGCTACCGGGACTTCCGTTTCGGTGATCGAACTGGCAGGCGCTCTGGCTGATTTAACCGGAAGTCCGTTGGCTCAATCCTTGGAACCAAGCCGCGTTGGTGATATCCGTGATTCCCGCGCCAACATCAGCGCAATCGAAAGCGAGCTTGGCTATCGCGTGTTAGTCAGTTGGAAAGAGGGGCTTCGACGAACACTCGACTCTTATCGATTACAAACGACCGACATTCACGCAACTAATCAAACAG
>JBEEHI010000137.1:0-2786 GCA_041167305.1 Verrucomicrobiota bacterium | reverse complement strand
GCGTAGGTGATCAGGTCGTGGAGCTTCTTCCAGTTATCCAGTTGCAGCCGGAGCAGGCGCAACTGGGTTTCGAGTGCTTTGTCTCTCATACGGAACCGGTGCCGGAGAGTTCGAGGGTCTCGTCCAGCTTCTGCAAATTGTCGATCAACAGGTGCGCCCAGGGCCGGTCCACAGTTTGCACCTGGCTGATGATGCCTTCTTCAAAATAAAACCGCCCCTGGCGCCAGCGGAAAATTTCCGCGACAGCCGATTCGCCTTCCAGCGAGCCATAGACCGCGTGCCGCACCGAGCCGTGCGCGAGATAAATCTCGCTGTTGCCGCGACCCGATTTGAAAGTGAACCGCCCGCTGCGCTGGCCGAGACAGCTCATCTGCAAAATCTCGGCCGCCGAAAATTGATTCAGATTCCCGATGAGCGAATGGCAGGGATCGATTCCCTCCGCGGGAGTGCCGCCCTGGGCGAGCGACTCGACAAAGGCCTGCAATTGTTTGCGGAGGCTCCGTTCGCTGCCGTCGCTCGAGATCCTGGTTATCTGCTGCTGCTCTGCCGCGGCCTCGGCTTCTTTCGTCTTGGGCGAAAGGCAGACGACCTTCAGCGAGGGGAAATGCTGCCGCGCGTTGGTGGCCTGCTCCATGGCGATCGGGTTTTCGCCCTCGACCACAAACCCGTCGAAGTTTTCCGCCAGCAGGAGGAACACTACCTCAGACATCGTGCGCACGACCCGGGTTTCGGTGCCGTCGATTTCGTCGAGAATGGCCAGGGCACGGTCCTGAAAGACCGGGTCGGCATTCAATATTAGGAGCCTGGTTTCCACAAATGGCGTGTCGGAAGTAAGAAATACTTAGCAGGAAGCTTGCCCTGCCAGGGCGGGAGACGCGACCGGCTTACTTTCGCCAGGGGCGCCGTGGGGGCGGAGCCGAAAAGTGCGATGGAGCTACCTCGTGGGCCGTCCGGAAGTGCACTTTTGCGACTTTTCGCAGGGCGCCGGGACCTTCGGCTTCCACCAATTTTTTGGCGGCTTCCTTCACCTCCGCCGAAACGCCGCGGCCTAACTTTACACCTATCGCTTTCCCTCTCCGCTCGAGCCAGTCGATGAACGCTTCGCGGGCAAGGATCGACGCCGCCGCGACCGCCAGATCCGATTCCGCTTTGGTCCGCTGATCGAGCTGGATCTTCTGCCCGTGCTCGCCCAGCGCTTTCTCAATGACGCTGGCGTCCGCGAATTTATCCGACAACGCGCGCGGGCAATCGGGCTTTCGTTCGAGGAGGTTCTCGATCACCCGCGCGTGCCCCCAGCCCAGCAACGAATTGAGGTTCCCGAATTTTTCGTAGAGATCGTTGTAGCGTTCCGGCCCGATCGCGACCGTGTCGCCAATCGCGCCCGGTGTCTTTCGGATGATTTCCGCCAGCGACCGGATTTTCGCGTCCGAACCGATCCGCTTGCTGTCCTGGATGCCGGCGTCGAGAAATTTTCTCGCGATCTCGTGATCGACATAAACGCCGGCGATGACGAGCGGCCCGAAGAAATCGCCCTTCCCACTTTCATCGATTCCGAAATGGGGCTCGAACATTTCCGGCGAATGCACTTCTTCGTAGCCGAGCTTCGCTTCCTCGAGGATTTTCGGTTCGAGTTCGAACTGGACGAATTCCTCGATCCCCTTTCCCTGCAACAGGATCTTGGGTCCCTTCTCGTAAACCGCGACGCTGAGCTTGTTCTTCTGCGCGAAGAAAAGCGTGTAAGGCCGCTCCGCGAATTCAAAGCCGAGATCCTTCAGCAAAGCGCGCAGCTTCGTCGCCTGTTCGGGCGTGAGCGGGTGAGTATAAGAAGTCATCCTTCGGAAGGGGCAAACGTCCAACGCTGAACGCCGAACGTCCAATATCGAATAAAGGATTCTGAAATCGGCATTGGACGTTCGGCGTTCGGCGTTCGACGTTTTCTTTATCAACGCGGTCGCTGCCACCTCATTCCGGCGCTCTCTCCTCAACTGGTATCGCCAAAACGCCCGCGATCTTCCCTGGCGCCGCACCGCCGATCCCTACGCGATCCTCGTCTCCGAGTTCATGCTCCAGCAAACCCAGGTCGCGACCGTCATCCCCTATTTTAAGGAGTGGCTCCACCGCTTCCCCGATTTCGCCGCCCTCGCCGCCGCCTCGGAAAATGATGTCCTTCACGCCTGGCAAGGCCTCGGCTACTACTCGCGCGCTCGAAATCTTCAGGCCACCGCCATCGCCGTAGTGGAAAAGCACGCCGGCATTTTCCCGCGAACCCTCGCTTCCATTCAGGAACTACCGGGAATTGGCCGTTATACGGCGAATGCCATTGCCACCTTCGCCTTCGACCAGTCGGTCCCGATCGTTGAAGCGAACATTGCCCGCGTCCTCTCCCGCCTCTTCGATTTGCAAACGCCGATCGACACGAGCGCCGGCCGCGAGCAGCTCTGGTCCGCTGCCTCGCACCTCCTCCCGCCCCGAAATGCCCGCCAACATAATTCCGCGCTCATGGAATTAGGCGCGCTCGTCTGCGGTGCGCGGCCCAAGTGTGAAATCTGTCCCGTGAAAATTTTCTGTCGCGCAACCGAACCACGCGTCCTGCCCCGGAAGAAAGCGCGGCCCGCCCTCGAACTTCGCACCGAGCACCATGGCTTTGCCCTGCGACGCCGTCGCGTCCTTCTCGAGCAATCCCAGGATCGCTGGCGCGGCATGTGGATCCTGCCTCGTTTGACGAGCGCGCCTCCCGCGCGTCAGCCGCTGCATCGCTCCCAATTTCCTTTCACCCATCACCGCAT
>JBEEHI010000136.1:0-12559 GCA_041167305.1 Verrucomicrobiota bacterium | reverse complement strand
GATTTAAAAGCGGGATTGATTCGCATAGTGTGTGGATCCTTTCCTGAATTGGGATTGGACAGAGACGAAGGTGTATTCGGAACGGTGCCCGCAAGGTGGATGCTTACATTTTTGTAATGTTGAGGATTCGTTCCGCCTCGCGGCCGCGATTGTGATGCGGTTCTCGGCTCTTTCGTGGACGTAAACTCAACAGAGCGAGTGGCAAGGACTGCCGCTGATGGAAAATCTCGCCGGAGAGAAAAAGTCCGCAGAATCCGGCTAACTTTTTGTTAACAGCGAGCCGAGCAGCGAAGAAACGGAACGCCCTTTCAGAAGAGATGGAGCCGACGACGAGATTCGAACTCGTGACCTACGGTTTACGAAACCGTTGCTCTACCAACTGAGCTACGTCGGCGTCAAAAAGCGCGGCGGGAACATGCCATCCGCGCTGGCGCGTGCAACCCGGATGATTCGACGCTAGAAAGAAAGAGAACCATGGATCGCCTCGAGGAAATATTGCGCGTCAAACGCGATGAAATTGAAGCGTTGCGCCCGCGCCGCGATGAACTGCATCGGGCGGCGCTGCTCCGGAATGATTTTCGCGGGTTCGCCTCAGCCCTTCAGGCCGGCGAAGGAAAGCTGGCGCTGATCGCCGAAGTGAAAAAGGCGTCGCCCTCCGCCGGGGTGATCGTCGAATCATTCGATCCGGTCGTGATCGCAAAAAATTATGCGCGCGCCGGAGTGGAAGCGATTTCGGTTCTGACGGATGAGAAATTTTTCCAGGGTCATCTCAGTTATCTTGAGATGATTCGCGCCGCGGTCTCCCAACCGCTTTTGCGGAAAGATTTCATCCTGGATCCGCTCCAAATCATGGAAGCGGCCGCGGCCGGCGCCGACGCGATCCTGCTCATCGTCGCCGCGCTGAACCAGAACGAACTCATTTCTCTCCTTGAAACCGCCGCGCTCTACCAGCTCGATGTTCTCGTCGAAGTGCACACGCTGGGAGAACTCGAACGCGCCTTGGAAGCGCCGGCGAAAATCATCGGCATCAACAATCGCAATCTCGCCACGTTCCAAGTCGATCTGGGCGTGACGGAAAAACTGAGCGAGGAAGTCCCGGGGGAGATCGTGCTGGTGAGCGAGAGCGGAATCAGGACCGCGGAAGACCTGGCGCGAATCAAGGCCTGCGGCGTGGATGCGGTGTTGATCGGCGAAGCGTTGATGCGAGGACAGAGCGGACTTTTTCAGCGGAATGGCGGGACGTAGCTTCGCTACGAAAGCACCAAGCTCCAAGCTCCAGAGAAGCACCAAACATCAAACACCAAGGTCGCAGCGAATTTTGGAGCTTGGGATTTGGAGTTTCTTTGGAGCTTGGAGCTTGGGATTTGGAGCTTCCGTCGTAGCACCGCTACGGCGTCTTTCCCCAACTCGACGCGTAGAGCTGTTTCAACGTGTTCCAAAAACCTACCGGCGCGTTTCCCCCCTCTTTAGCCGAGCGCGAGACGAGCACCGGGACGTTCGCGCGATTCACGATGACGCGCGTCAGGTCGCCCATGATGTAATGGCCGAGCGGACCGCGGGTCGGCGATGAACCGGTCACGATCAGGTCGTGGCCACGCTCACTCACATCAGCGAAAATTTGATCGACCACGAAACCGTGGCGGACGCGCACCTCGACGAGGATGCCGAGCTTTTCCAGGCTCTGTTTCTGCGCGAGCAAATTTCGGCCAAGCTCGGAGCCGCCTCGCAACAGGCGCTCGACGTCTTCCTCGAGCTGCACGAGGTCGGCGTAAATCGCGGGCGGTTCCGCCATAACGTGCAAGAGCGTGACGGACGCGCCGACCGCCGCGGCGAGTTTGCCGGTCAGTTCCACGGCGGCGTCGATGTATTTTTTTCCGCCGGTGCAGACGATGAAACTTTTCAGCGTCTCGCAGAAGCCGGTCGCCAGCAGCACGGGAGTGGGAATCGCCTTGATGACTTCATAGGTTTTTCCCGAGCGCCAATACGGTCCGCTGCTGCTCTTGCGCCGCGCGCCGATGATCGTCATGTCGTAGGCGGTTGCTTTTGTCTGCTCCAGGATTTCGCGGATCGGTTCGCCAGCGCGGAAAACGATCCCGGGTGAAATGCCGAACTTTCTCAGCTTTTCCGCTTCGCTCTCCAGCGCGTCGCGCAACGGCTTCTCGTCCGCCAGCGTTTCCGAGATTCCGAGGAGCGTGGTCTCCGCTTTGGTTGGCCCCGCGACCAGACCAGCGAGCAGCACCGGTTTATCTCCCGGGTCGGTGCCATCGCTGCAAATCAGGATCCGCATAGGGCTAGAGTTTGTGTCCGGTGAACAGGGTGTAAATGACGATGGCAGCGCCGATCAACGGCAACGGCACGAAGGCCAGGCGGATTTTCGGCCCTGCAAAATATTGGGTCGAGATGGCGCCGATCTGCGCTCCGATCGCCGCGCCGGTATGCATGACGAGCGCGATCAGGATATCGACGTTCCCTTTAATGGCGTGGCTGAACGTGCCGTAGCTGGCTGAAATGATGATCTCGAAAAGATCGGTCCCCACGGCGAGATGGGTCGGAACTCCGAGCACATAGACCAGCATCGGCATCCGGATGTAGCCCGCGCCGCCCCCAAGAAATCCGCTGAACAAACCGCCGATGAACGAGACCAGAATTATAACCCAAAGTGAAATCGCCTTAATCCCGGACGCCGGCAGCGAAATCATCGGCCAAAGTTTGAGACGCTGGATCGCCTCGGTGCGATGGCTGAACGAGGACTCGTCCTGCTTCGCCGCCGTTCCCGGCATCTTCGCCCGCGGCCGCCGCTTCTTCCGGTACTGCAGCGTCCGCCACGCTTCCCAAATCATGAAGCTGGAAATGCTGACGTAAATCGCGATCGAAACGACGCTCACCACGAAGTTCACGTTGCCGGCGCGCTTTAACATCTGGATCAATTGCGCGCCGACTTCCGCGCCGCCCATGGTCCCGATGGCCATGATCAGGCCCAGTTTCAAATCCACATTGCCAAGCGCGCGATGCCGCTTCGCTGCCACCACCGACTTACCCACGATGTGCGCCAGGTCCGTGCCGACAGCGAAATTCCAATCCAATCCCACGGCGCGCAGGGCCGGGCCCGCGATGAAGCTTCCCCCCACACCGAAGAATCCGCCGAGAATCCCAATCAGAAACCCGATCGCGGCAAGATAGATCGGGCTGATGTGGGAGTTTGAGATCGGGAAAAACATCGGTTATTCCGAGCGGCCGCCGCGCAAGAGCCGCAGCAGCCAGGTAGTGACGCTCTCGAGAACGAGGGCCTGACCGATAATCAGGACGATCGCAACCGTGGCGTAGAGTTTAACGCGATGGAGATGCAGATCCTGGAGCCAGCCCGAAAGAAAATGGAGGACCAGGAAAAAATAGGCAGTCACGAAAACCGCATAGACGGCGAGTTCGATCAGGAACGCCCGCAGCCATTTTGTTTTTTCCTTTTTCGTCGCCGAAACGCGCGCCATCCCCCACTCTTCGCCGTTGCCCTCGCGCTTGGCCGCGCCTCGTTCCATTTCGCGCCAGATTTGTATTTGCGCCCGAAGGGTTTCCTTCTACCTTCGAGTTCGCTTTTAACGGAAGAATATGGCCGATCCCGCAAACAAATATCCGGAGAACGTTTCCGGTCCTTACTACGTCGACGATCAATGCATCGATTGCGATCTTTGCCGCGAAACCGCGCCGGCAAATTACAAGCGCAACGACGACGGCGGCCACTCCTTCGTTTACAAGCAGCCGGAAAGCCCCGAGGAAGAAGCGCTTTGCAAGGAAGCCATGGAAGGCTGTCCGGTCGAAGCGATCGGCGCCGACGGCGGGTAAATTCCTGTAGCCGCCTCGCTCTGTCGAGGCGCAGTGGCGAACAGACGACGGCGACAGAGCGCCGTGACTACAGCCCCGCATGATCCCGGTCGCACTCACCATCGCCGGCTCGGACAGCAGCGCCGGCGCCGGCATCCAGGCCGACCTGAAAACTTTTAGCGCGCTCGGTGTTTACGGATTGACCGCCGTCACCTGCGTGGTCGCGGAGACGCCGGGGCACGTTTCGAAGATCGAGCCGATCAGCGCCGAACTGGTGCGCGACCAAATCGAAGTGTTGCTCCGCAATTTCCCAGTCGCCGCGATTAAGACCGGGCTGCTTTTCTCCGCCAGCATCATCACTGAAATCGCGTCCGCGTTGCGCGAGCGACGCTCGACGCCGCTGGTCATCGATCCGGTAATGATCGCGACGAGCGGCGACGCGCTCCTCCAGGAGGACGCGATTCAAACTTACGAGCGGGAGTTGTTTCCGCTTGCGGCGCTGTTGACTCCGAACCTGGGCGAAGCCGGCCGACTGGTTGGCAAATCGATCACGGACCTTGCCGCGATGCGAGAAGCCGGCGAAACCCTGGAGAAAAAATATGGCGTGCCGGTGCTATTGAAGGGCGGCCATCTCACGGGGGACGACGCCATCGATCTGCTTTTCCAGAAGGGCAACGTGATCGAATTCTCGGCGCCATTTTCCCGCGGCATCGCCACGCATGGAACCGGCTGCACCTATTCAGCCGCGATCACGGCCGGTCTCGCCGGCGGGTTATCGCTCGAAGAAGCGATTCGACGCGCGAAGAAATTCGTCACCGCGGCCATTGCGCAACATCACGCGTGGGAAGAAATCCAGGCGCTCAATCACTCGCCACGGGTCTCGCCGTAGCAATCTCCGCTTTCTCCCAGCGCCGCTCGTTCATCGCCTCGATCGCCGCCGCGGTCTCCGCCTGCTTTTTGCTTTTCCCGGTCCCCTGCCCCAACTCGATGCCTTCCCACACCGCGCGCACCACGAACGTCTTGGAATGCTCCGGCCCAGTTTGCGACATGACTTCGTAGACCGGACTGCGTGGCGAAATCGCCTGGAGCAACTCCTGGAGCTGCCCTTTCGGATTCACGTCGATGGGCTCCTCCACGAGTTGCGCCAGTTCGTCGGCAGCCTGTTCCAGGATAAATTTTCTCGCTCCTGCCAGATCGCTATCGAGAAAGATCGCACCGACCAGCGCCTCGAACGCGTCGGCCAGCGTCGAGTTCCGCACGCGCCCGCCGCTCGCCTCTTCACCCCGGCCCATCATCAAACAATTTCCCAGGTCGATCGCCGCCGCGTGCTGCGCCAGCGCTTCGCGCGAAACAAGACGCGCCCGCAGTTTCGTCAGTTTCCCTTCCGCTTCTGCGGTGAAATACCCGTAGAGATGCTCGGTCACGACCAGCTGCAAGACCGCATCGCCGAGAAACTCCAGCCGCTGATTATCGAAATGCCTGGTATGCGTCTCGTGGCGCAAACTCGGATGAGTCAGAGCCTCCGCCAGCAGCAACGAATTGCGGAACTTGTAACCGATGCGTTCTTCGAGCGGATTCACCTCTAGACGATATATGTCGTATAGGACCTATTTCTTCTGGAAAATCGTGATCGAGGTCACCGCGTCGAGCGCCCGCTGCAGGGCCGCGTCATGCACCCCGCTCTTTTCCGGATTCTTATTCTTCCGCTGCACCGCCTCCATCGCCTCGAGCTCCGGGTTCCTCCCGGAAATGAGCGCCGCCTCATTCAAATGCGGACGCGAATTCTCCACCACAAACGGCGTCATCCCTTTCTCCCGGCTCGTTTGAAAAATTTCGCGCTTGTCGACGGCCGCCATTTCCACTGGCACGTCGGGTTTCAAGCCGCCGGGAAAAAGCGGGTGCCCCTCCGGCAGAACGACTTCGCCCACCGCCACCCGCAACACTTTTCCGCTGGGCAATTTCAGGTCCGAATATTCCACGGCGCGCCCGGCGGTTTGCTGCCCGATGATCAGCGCCTTGTCGTAAATCCGAATCACGCCGGCGACCGCTTCCGCCGCGCCGGCCGTGTCGCCGTCCGCCAGGATGATGATTAACCCTTGATAGGCCGGATCGCGGTCTGAGGTGAAGACGCGCTCCTGCTTCGCCGTCGTTTTGCGCAGGGTAAAGAGCGTTTTGTCCTTCGGGCAAAATCGCTTGGCGAAGTCGGACGCGAGCGGGAAATCGTTCGTCGCCGCACTTGCCCGGAAGTCGATTACCACCGCGTCCACTTTCTTGGCCGGGAACGTTTGCAGGTTCGCATCGAGCGCGTCGAGGTTCGCCCGGTTAAGCCCGCCGAGACGAAGATAACCGATGTGACCTTCGAGGACCTCGCCGTAAAACGGCGCCGCGGGTTCCGCCGGTTCCGCATTCGCATTCGATAGCAGAACGACGCCGCGTCCCAGCCGCGCCAGGATTCCTTCAAACGCCGCGCGGCTTAGTTCGGTTTCGTTCAGCGCATCCGGTTTGATGTAATTCTTTTTCAGCAACTGGATCGCCTCCTTCAGATCGGCGGAATCCATCGAATCGATCAGCGAGCGCGTCGTCGGCGTGGGAGTCGGACTTGGCGAAGCGGAAGGCGTGGCGGACGCCGTCGGCGGAGGAGAAGGCGATTCCTTGGCTGGCGGTTGCGCGCATAGATTCATCGCGGCGCCGACCCAGAGCGTGCAGACCAGGAGTGAAATGCGGCGCGACATCAATTGCTCACAATCTTACCGCCGCCGGCGCTCAGGGCAATGTCCCGCCGGTAATGGCAATTCTCGAAATCGATTTTCGAAACCGCCTCGTAAGCGCTAGTGCGCGCGGCGGCAACGGTTTCACCCAGCGCTGTCACCGCGAGAACACGGCCGCCGCTCGTGACGACCTGGCCATTTTCCCGGCGCGTGCCGGCGTGGAAAATTTGCACATCCTTCGAGGCAGCACTCTCCAGGCCGGAAATCGTTTTCCCTGTCTCATACTTTCCGGGATATCCGCCCGAAGCCATCACCACCGTGACCGCGGGCCGCTTGTCCCATTCAATCGTCGCCCGATCCAAATCCCCGTCGATTGTCGCTTCGAGAAGCGGCAGTAAATCCGATTTCAATCGCGGCAGAATCGCCTGCGTCTCGGGATCGCCGAAGCGGCAATTGAACTCGAGCACGCGCGGGCCGTCCCCGGTAATCATTAAGCCGGGGAAAAGCAGGCCACGAAAGATCACGCCGGTTTCGCGTAAGCCATCCAGCAGTGGTTCCATCACCGCGCTCTCGAATTCCGTCTGCTGTTCCGCGCCGAAATTATTCGCCGGACTGAATGCCCCCATGCCGCCCGTGTTCGGCCCTGCTTCGCCATCGAAGGCACGCTTGTGATCGCGCGCGCTCGCGAGCATCAGGAAATTCTTGCCGTCCACGAGCGAGTGCAGCGAGCATTCCGAGCCCGCCAGGCATTCCTCGATAAGCAGACGCCGCCCCGCTTCACCGAATCGCCCCTCGCTCATCATCGCATCGACGGCCGCCCGCGCTTCGTCGAGTTCTTGGGCGACCACGACTCCCTTTCCCAGCGCCAGCCCATCCGCTTTGATTACAATCGGAAAACGCGACTCGTTCAGGAACGCCACCGCTGCTTCCTGTTTCTCGAAGATCGCGGCGCGCGCCGTCGGGATTCGTTTCCTCCGCATCAATTCCTTCGCGAAGATCTTCGACGATTCCAGGCGCGCGGCAGATTTCGTCGGCCCAAAGATTCTCAGACCTTCTCCTTCAAAAACATCCACGATGCCTGCGGCCAGCGCGTCGTCCGGGCCGACAACGGTCAGCCCGATGCCGTTATTCTTCGCGAAGTGCGCCAGACCCGAGAGGTCGCTCGCCTTGATCTCGACATTCTCGCCCAGCTCCTCTGTGCCGGCATTTCCCGGCGCACAAAAAATGCGATCTACTCCGGCCGATTGTTTTAATTTCCAGGCAAGCGCATGCTCGCGGCCGCCGCTGCCCACGACGAGAATTTTCACGGGAACGAAGCGTCCTCGGGAAAGCAGTTCAAAGCAAGCGCGGTAGTCGCGCTGCGCTGTCGGCGCGCCGGGACAAGACGCGGCGACAGAGCGCCGCGACTACAGCGTCTTGCTCCATCGCAAAAACCAGGTTGCTTCCAGAGCCTGATGAAACGCGTCTTCCTTCTTTCGCCTGCCTATGCGGGCGGACTGCGCGCAAAAATGATCATGAGTGAGCGCGCTCAGTTCGACCTCGCTCGCCGGTTGCGAAGCGACAAGCCGCCGACGCTCGGCGAAGTGTTTGCGTTCCTCAGCGGTCTCTATTTTCGCGGCAAGCTCGCCTATGCGAATGCGTTCGCGCCCCCGCGACAAAAGCGCTCCTCGGTTCTCATTATCACGCCCACGCGCGGATTGGTCCCGGCCGCGACGCCGATTGGTCTCGCCGATCTCCAGGAATTCGCCGCCGTGGACATTCACGAAGACGAGCCGCGTTATCGCGCCCCGCTCGAGCGCGACGTAAAACGACTCGCGAAGACGTTGCCGCCCGAAAGCGAAATCGTTCTTCTCGGAAGCATCGCGACCTCGAAATACGTCGACGTGCTCCTCGAACATTTCGGCCCACGGCTCTGTTTCCCCGCCGATTTCGTCGGACGCGGCGACATGAGCCGCGGCGGACTGTTGCTTCGCTGCGCCGTCGATCGCTCCGAGCTTGCCTACATCTCCGTCGCGGGCGCCGTGCGAAAAGGAAAGCGCCCGCCGAAGCTCGAGCCGCGAAGATATACAAAATGATGGCGCGCTTTGAAGAGGGTGTCATCCCGAGTCGCGCAGACGACGAGGGACCGCCCAGTTGGAAGTTCAGTCACACAAATCAAGACAGGCGGAAACTGACGAAGCAGACGTGGCTTAACGCAGTAGCGTCTCAGCGCTTGCGAGATCCCTCGGCGCGCTGCGCCAGCCTCGGGATGACGGCGCTTTGAGTACATCATGGCTTTAGAATTAAAACCGCCGCTCCCTCCCATGGAAGCGCGTTCCGTCGAAGAAATCCCCATCGGCGACGAGTGGCAATACGAGCCGAAGTGGGACGGCTTTCGCTGCATCGCCTTTCGCGACGGCGAGAAAGTTTTCCTGCAATCAAAAGCCGGTCAGCCGCTGGCGCGTTATTTCCCGGATGTGGTCGAACAGCTTCAGCGCATCGCCGCGAAACGTTTTGTGGTCGATGGCGAGCTAGCCATTCCAATGGGCGGCGCACTTTCCTTCGACGAACTTCAGCTCCGCCTTCATCCGGCCGCCAGTCGCGTCCAAAAACTCGCGGCCGCGCATCCCGCGCTCCTCATCGTGTTCGATCTGCTCGCCGACACCGACGGGAAATCGCTCGTTGGATTTCCGCTGCGCGAACGGCGCAAACAACTCGAGATTTTCGCGCGCAAGAATTTGAAAGCGAACGGCGCGGTCCGCCTTTCACCCGCCACCACCGATCTCGCGAAAGCGAAGAAGTGGTTCGACAAGGTCGGCGGCGACCTGGACGGCGTGATCGCGAAGCAGGTCGACGCGTCCTACGCCTCGGGCGAACGGACGGCCATGGTGAAAGTGAAACAGATTCGCAGCGCCGACTGCGTGATCGGCGGTTTTCGTTATGCAAGCGACTCGCGCCTGCTGGGCTCGTTACTCCTCGGCCTCTACGATGACGACGGCCTGCTGCATCACGTTGGATTCACTTCGGCCTTCAAGGCGAGCGAGCGCCCCGCGCTGACGAAAAAGTTCGAAGCGCTAAGAAAGAAACCGGGATTCACCGGCAACGCGCCAGGCGGTCCGAGCCGCTGGAGCACGGAGCGCACGGGCGAATGGGAATCGGTCGATCCGAAAATCGTCGTCGAGGTCACCTACGACCATTTCACTGGCGGTCGTTTCCGGCATGGAACGAAGATCGTGCGTTATCGGCCCGACAAAGCCCCTCGCCAATGCACCATGAATCAAGTGGAGCACCGCGAAGGGAAATCGTTGGCGCTGCTGTAACGAAATGTTCAGAGCGAAAAATTCCGGCTCACGAGCGTGAAGTCGCTGCGAAAAAAGGGCGCCGGCATCATGCGCGCGGGTCTGTCCGTCAGCTTCTCTCTCTCGAGCAGCGGCAGCCCATAGCTCTCGTCCATCAATCGCACTGCCAGCGGCGGAGCTGATCTTGTCTCGATCACCAGCTCAATTCCCTCTTTGGGCAGAGCCAGGTACAATAAACTCCAACTCTTTTGCGCAGTCGGATCTGGAGTGAGCGGTTTGCCGTCGACCGTCGCGCTGAGAATCTCGGCATTGACCTGGACGCTCATTCGCTCAGCACCGCGAGGCGACGTGAGGCGCACGCGCAAATGGCGAATGCCGTTCGCGGTGAGATCTTCCAACACCTGCGCTTCCGGAGGTTGAAACAAAGCAACCGGCGCCGGTGCTTGCAGGTAAACACTCCGGCTTAACGGGAAAGGATCGGCGAGCGGAGCGCGCGCCGGCTTCTTGCCGAAGAACTTTTCTGTCCATTCATCGGGTCGCGCGTCCGAACTGAGCCAGAGGGCGCGCTGTGTCGGTGCGTCCAGGAAATAAAGAACGTGGTTCGATTGTCGGTGATCTTTGTCGAAACCGGCGCCACTCCCAGCCGCGGCGAAAATCAGAACGGCGATCGCGGCGATAACTCCCGGAAACGCCCATCGGTTTCCAGCCGTAGAACTGCGCAGCAGCGGAATGAGCAACGCCAGCAACAACACGAAGAAGAGCACCAGTGCAGGCGCCAGGGCGAACGGCATCGCAACAAAAATTAGATGAACCACCGGAGCTACGATCAGGATGCCGGGAATCGCGCAGATATAGGCCGTGGCAAGTTGCACCCGCGGTCGTGCGCTATCCCCTCGAATGAATCCGTAACCCAAACCAAGCAGGGCCAGGAACAGAGGCCAAGTCGGAAGGTAACTGCTGCCAACCATCCAGATAGTGGCCGCGATCATCGCCATGGCCCACCACAGGAGACCGCCCACGAAGAGATCTGCCTCGCTGATTCTTCTTCCGAGCGAGCCGACAATCGCCGCGGTGGTGGCCAGCGTGAGGACAGCAAACCCGATGACGTAAAGCCCGTGGCTGTAGCTATCGCCTTGCGGGATCAAGCTGTATCCGGGATGGATTTGCCGAACAAGCCACCACGCGCCGCCCACCGCGGCCGCGGCGGCGATGAGACCCACAAAGAAAAGAAGCGCGCCTTTGGCGATCCCTGAGCCGGTCAATGTCCCCCGGCGAAACCCGAGCCAGATGACAGCGGCAAACAACAGCAACACTCCCAGCGCGAACGGCGCTGCGAGCCACGCTGGGTAGCGCACCAGCAGAAATCCAAGGGCGTCGAAGTAGACCGCGTCATCTTGCGACTTCGCTGGCGAGACGGCCGCACCGAAATAACGACTCAGCGCGAGCGCGTACGAGCCGTGATGTTGCAGGCTTCGGGCGTCGACATTCTCCGGATTGTCGAGCTGGGTGTGATAATGGGTCAGGCCGTTGATGTAAGCGAAGTTCATCCCCGGCCATCCGGCCGCCTTGAACACGGTCAGGTCACTGTCGTTAGGCAGGCGCTTGTAAATTTCGTAGGAGAGCGAGTTAGCCAGCGGATGCGACGTGGCTTTCGCCAGCGCCCGGATCAAGGCGCCATTTTGCGGGCTCGTCTCGAACATGACCGATGGACCACCATTTCCGCGCGCTTCGAAATTCAGCGTGATCTCGACCTCTTTCGCCCACGGGTGTTCCGCCACAAACGCGCGAGCGCCCAGCAGACCAGTCTCTTCTCCGTCGGTGAACAGGAACAGGACATCGTTTCTTAACTGCGGGCCCGCCGTCAAGGCGCGCGCCGTTTCCAGCAAAGTCGCCACCGCGACGGCATCGTCATTCGCCCCGGGTCCGGTCGATACCGAATCGTAATGCGCCACCAGCGCAACGGCGCGCCCATCGCCGGTCCCTCTCTGGCGCGCGACGATATTCTCAATCGTTCCGGCAAGAAACAGCGGCGCTGCCGTCGAGTTCACCGCCGTCGTCTTTTGGATTTCGGGCTCGAATCCAAAAGCACGGAGCTGCTGAACAATGTAATCCCGCGCCGCAGCGTGATTGGCGGACCCGATTGGGCGGGGCGCTCGCGCAATCGCTTTCACGTGCTGCATCGCCCGCTCGGCGGAGAACTCGGTCGCCGCCGCCGTGGCAGGGACGGGAGATGGCGGCTGTTGAAGGCAAATCCCAAGGAACACCACCAGCCCGATGCCGAGCCACGCAAGAAGCGTCGCGGCAAGACCAGATCCTGTAGGCTTCATTTTTCCGCGTTCAATTCGAAATCGATCTTCACTTCGTAATACCCGGCTTTAGCCAGTCCCTCGGGCAGCGGATCGACCTGCGTCACGCGCTGGGCAATCGCGGCGACCGACTCATCGACGACCACGTTGCCCGACGGCTTCACGATGGTGAACTTGGAGACGCGCCCGTCCTTCTCGATCCGGATCTTCACGATAGTCGACATCTTCGCGCCCGTGGCGACGATGCTCTTCGGCTGTTCCCAAGCCTTGTGGAAACGATCGTGCAGCATCGTCCCATACCAGGCGAGTTCTGACGGCTGCTTCGTCTCGTTGCCCGATCCTTTGGCCGAACTGTCTGTCTTTTCGGAAGTTTGATTCGATGACGCGCTCGATTCCTTTTTCGGAGTCGCCGACTTCTTTTCGGAATCGTCCTTCTCCTTTTTTGGAGAGG
>JBEEHI010000135.1:0-3046 GCA_041167305.1 Verrucomicrobiota bacterium | reverse complement strand
GGCAAATGGGTGGTGCTCTATTTTTATCCGAAGGATTTTACGAGCGGTTGCACGCTCGAGGCCCACAATTTCGAGCGCGACCTGACGAAGTACCAAAGCCAGAACGCCGTCATTCTCGGCGTGAGCGCCGACACCGTGAAATCGCACAAGGATTTTTGCACGAAGGAGGGATTGAACTTCAAGTTGCTCGCAGACCCGGAACTCAAAACAATATCAAAGTACGGATCGGCCCGGGAGAACAACGGAACGAAGATGGCGGCACGGAATACCTTCCTGATCGATCCCGACGGCAAAATCGCCCGGGTTTATATCGCAGTGAAGCCGGCTGGGCACAGCGAAGAAATCCTGAACGACCTGGCTGTGCTGGCGAAGAAGTAGTTTGTAGCCACGGCCCTGTGGCCCGTTTCCGAACCCGCTTTCAAAGGGACGGCCCGCAGGGCCGTGGCTACAGGAGATAGCTACAATTCTCGCTCGTTTCGAGCGACGCGGGCTGCCTCCTGATCGTCGGTGCTTCTCCAATAATCGCTGAAGGTGGTGTTCTTGTACTTCGGGGATCCGATGCGATCCATCATGCTGGAGAGCCAGGCGGGCGGCGTCTTTGGTTTCCACTGGGGGACGACGAGGCTCAGGTTGAGCATCGTTTTGAGGAAGATGAAGACGCCGAAGAAATTTCGGTTCGCGCCAGTGAACATGACGGCGACCATGCCGCCGATGATGGTGAGGTGAATGACGATGACGCGGCTCAGGCTTACCTGGCCCAGGCGCTCAATCCAGGCGAAAGGCCGCGTCCGGAGCCAGATCAGGTCCACGAAGAAATCGATGACCTGGAAAAGCAGGATGCCGATTAGTCCGGCGAGCAGGTTGTGGGTGTCGATCCTGATTTCCGGGCTGAGGTTTTTGTTGGCAATCATCATGCCCCCTAGCGCGGTGAGGAAAACGGCGTGGGCGAAGGTGAAGACGAGTGCCGGGACTAAGAAGGCCGTGAGATAACTGGAGCGGTTGCTGGTTCGCTGTTGCTGCTGCTGCTGTCCTTCGGGCGCCTGGTAGTCCCAATGCCCTTTGCTCGGCCGAAGGCGCCGATGAATTACGATCCGGATGCCGACCAGCAAAGTGCCTATGAGGGTTTCGAGCCAGTAGAGCACCAGCATCGTGCCCGCGGACCATTCGCCGAAGAACCAGCCCGCGGCCGGAACCGCGTTAAGCCCGAGGGCGGTGAGAAAAGAGCGCATCTGCAAAGTAGAAGGAAAGGTTAAGGGAGCGAACCGGCGACGTCGATGACTTGACGGACGGAGGCGCGCTGCGGCACGCTCGACCATGCTGATCCATCGCATCCGGCCGGTGTTGCCTCCGCTGGCGCCCCATGTGGAGCACCTCTGGATGGCGCGCGGCCATTTACCGGCGCGCTGGCGCAACATGATTCTGCCGGATGGCTCGATCGAGCTGATCATTAATCTCGGCGATCCGCAGAAGCTTTGCGCACCGGATAACCCGGAACGCCAGACGGTTTTCAAGCAGAGCTGGATCTCGGGCGAACGAACGGAGCCGATTGTGATCGATGAGTCCGGTCATGTGCATCTCGTCGGGGTGCGGCTGCGGGCGGGTGGCGCGTGGCCGTTTCTCGGAGTTCCCTTGCGCGAGTTTACCGATCAAGTGGTGGAACTGGAAGCGATCCTCGGCCCGGAGGTGCGCGATCTCCGGGAACGAATGGGAGCCGCGCCGGATGACGACGCGCGCTTCGATTTGATGGAAGGCTGGCTCGCGCTGCGGGCGCGACATCGAACGCCGCCGACCCGCGCGGTCAGCCATGCGCTGCGCGCGATCCAGCGGGGCGCGGACGGTGTCCGGATCGGGAGGATGGCGGAGGAGATTGGGATCAGCCACAAACATTTGCTGCGCGAATTCGAGCGCTGTGTCGGGCTAACGCCGAAGCTGCTCGCCCGGCTTTGTTCGTTTCAACGGGCCATTCTCACTATCGGCCAACGGCCCAGCGTGGATTGGTCGGACACGGCGGCGAGGTGCGGCTACTACGACCAGGCGCATCTGATCCGTGAGTTCCGCGCCTTCAGCGGCCTGACGCCGGCGAGCTATCTCACCAGGCGCGGACCGTTTCTAAACTACCTCGAAGTTACAGAAGACCGTGCGCAGGGCCGTAGCGAAAAACGCGCGTGAGGTGCCGGGGAAGAAATGTCAATTTCCTACAATTCTTCGCGGCGCCGCGCCATTAGGCTTCGTGCCATGAACCTGACATCCCTAGCCAAATTCCTTCTCGTGATCGGCGCCTCGACGACCGCGGCTTTATTCCTTCACGGACAAACGCCGGCCCCGGCAGTGACCGGGCCGCTCAGCCCGATCGCATTTTTCACCGCGCACGAATGGGACGCGAAGCTGCCCGATTCGCCGGAGGGCAAGAAAATGAAAATCCACGCGGTGTTTACCTGGGCGCAAAACCAGCAAGCGATCCGAATCAGCAACCAGTTTGTGATCGACGGAAAGGCCAGCCCTTACATCGACGGCCTGTATGCGTGGGACCCGAAGCAGCACGCGATTGTGTTCTGGTATGTGGACGCGAAAGGGAGTCTCTCGACCGGCACCGTGAAAGTGGAAGATGGGAAGCTGGTGCATGAGTTCCAGGAAACGCAGCTGGACGGAAAGACCGCGGCGTTCGTGGCCCGGGTAACACCGCAGGGAGATCGGGCGTGGGAAAATGAGATTCTCGCCCGCAAGGAGAATACGCTGACAACGATCGTGAAGGTGCGCTACGAAGCGGCGGAGTAAGCCGCGGAGGTAATGCAGCCTTTGTGATCGTCCTGAGAGATCTTCAGACGGGGATGGCAGCGCTACCGAGCCATTGACGGATCGATCGCTTCGGCAAAGGCGAGATGGTTGCCATCGGGGTCGGTGATCATCACGGTTTTAACCTTGTCTCCAGAGCTGGCGTTGCTTGTGTCGATGCCGAGGCTCTTCAGGTGGGCGATGACGGCGGCGATATCGCTCACGGCGAGGGTGCACGAGCCGGCGCCGGCACGCTCTGGTAGTTCGTAAACCT
>JBEEHI010000134.1:0-3201 GCA_041167305.1 Verrucomicrobiota bacterium | reverse complement strand
TGTTCGTGCGTTCGGCGCCTGGCACAAGCGCCTCTATAATTCGGAATCAGCGAGCAAACTGCGCGAAAATCCCGTTCGCTTCTTCGAGCGTTTCTTTGCTGCCGATATCGAACCAGGTTCCCTTGATTTGGTAGGTCTTCACGGGCTTGCGCTGATAAAGCCACTGGATGAACCGTCCGGGCTGGTCGGGATTGTTGCCGGCTGCGATATAGGTCGTGAAAAGTGGAACGACCGCGCGGGAAAAATAATAGAGCGCGATCCCGGCCACGGTGTTTTTCGGCTCCGGCGGCTTCTCCTCGAACTGGGTGATGACGCCGTCGGAATCAGTCGTAATGCTGCTGTATTTCTTGATCGCCTCGAGATCGCCGACGTCATAGGTCGCCAGCGTTGCTTCCGAGGTTTTGGCGAAGCGCACAAAATCGTCCAGCGGTTCGCTGAACAAATTATCGCCCGCTACAACAATCAGGTCGTCCTTCGCGAGGTCATGGCGGGTAACGGCGAGAACTATATCTCCGATCGCGCCGAGCTTGTCGGAATCATCGGTTGATCCATCGTCGATAATCTCGATCGCGAACTTCGGTTTCTTCGTTCGGTATTGCTCCGCCCAACTCTGGAAATCCTTCACGAACTTGTTGTTCGTAACGACATGAACGCATTCCAGGTCGGAAACTGAGGCGAGATTGTCGAGCACCCAATCGATCATCGGCTTGCCCGCGACGTCGAGGAGCGGTTTCGCTTTGGTCTGGGTCAAAGGATAGAGCCGGGTGGCGTAGCCGGCGGCAAGAATCAGCGCGTTCATGGCAGTGGAATCGGCGGTGAAGCTAGACCGAAAGCGGCGCGCAGCTAGTGCGATTTGCCGATGGCGGCGTTCTGCAATCGCTGCAGGAGCGCCGCGATCCGCACCGAATCGGTGATCTTCGCGCGCGTCCCGCGATCGGCGACATAGAACGTGTCGATCGCCGCGCCCTTCTCGGTGCTGATGCGCGAGAGCGCGATCGAAACGTTTTCCTCGCCGAACGCCGAGAGCAATTCGTAGAGCAGCCCGAGGCGGTCCGGCGTTTGGATCTGCACGATCGTGAAAGCCGGATGGGTTTTGTTTTCGACCGTGACCCTCGTCGGGAAATCGAGACCGTGACGGCTGTGGCGCGGGATTCGCCGCCGCGCCTGTTCCAGCAACGGCGCGAAATCGAAATGCTGATCAGTCAGCGCGGAGCGCAAGGTTGATTCCACGAGAGCCTGGTCGCGTTTATCGGTGACGGCGCGAAAACGCGGATCGCAGACGCGAAAGATATCGAGGACGACGTTGTCGCCGCGGGTGAAAATGTCGGCACTGAGAATGTTGAGCGGCACCACGGCAAACGATCCCGCGATCTTGGCCAGCAGCTCCTGGCCGTCCCAGGCGCAGAACGAGACGATGCTGTGGCCCTGCTCGGGAAATGCTTCCCACGCGACGGCCGGGGCCAGCGGTGGCGCTGGTTCGTGGCGCAGATACAGGTTTTCCAGGAAGTTTCGAAACAGCTTGAGGTGCGAAACGATTTCATCCGTCGTGAAAGCGCGAAAGTAATTGTCCGGCATCACTTCGAAATGGGCTTCTATCTCTTCGGTGAATTCGGCGCCGAGCTTTTCCGTCACGCGCGCCTGCAATTGTTCGCGCTCGATCTTCGTTTGCTCGTAGAAGGCTTCCTGGTCGGAAAGATATTGCGAGGTGGAATGGTAAAGCGACCAGACCAGCGTTTCCTTCCAATCACTCCACGCGTCGGCGCTCGTGCCCTGGCCGTCCGCGAGCGTGAGCAGCATCAGCGCGTCGAGGTTGGGTTGATCGCGGACGATCTGCGCGAATTCCACGGCCGTCTCGGGGTCGTCCAGGTTCCGCTGCTGCGCCATGTTCGAAAGGGTGAGGTGATGGTCGACGATTAACACGAGAGACCGCCGTTGGGCCGCGGAGAGTCGCAAACGTGCGGCAGCGCCCTGGGCGAAGAGCGCGCTCGCTTCGGAGTGGGGGCGCGCGCCGACCGCGCGGCCGGTGTCGTGCAGCAGCAGCGCGAGATAGAGGACAAACGGGTCCTCGAGTTTTTCGAAGAGGGCGCGGTAGGAGCGCAGCTTCGGATTTTCCGTCTGCATCACCTGGTCGAGCTTGTCGATACAGACCAGCGTGTGTTCGTCGGCGGTGTAACGATGGAAAAACTCGTGCTGCACCAGGCAGGTGAGCTGCCCGAATTCCGGCACGTAGCGGCCGAGGAAATCTACCTTGTGCATCATGCGCAGCACCCGGCCGACCTCGCCCTTGCGCGAAACGATCCGCCGGAAAATTTCGCGCGGTTCTTTGCTGGTGCGGAAGGTGCCGGTGATCAGTCCGAGGTTTCGCGTGAACAGGTCCGACAAATCCGGGCTCATCTCGAGCCGCCGGAGCTGCGCCAATTCGAAGACTTCCATCATCGTCTCGGGCGCTTCTTCGAAAACGTCCGAACTTTGGGCGAAGAGTTGGCCCTGTCGAATTCGGAAACGCCCCAGCTTTTCCTCCGACGATTTCAGGCGCGGCAGAAAACTGAAGAGCGACCGCGTAGTCGAGGAGGCGCGTCCGCTGGCGAATTGCTCGGTGATCCGCTCCGTCACGCGAAAAATGTTTCGGGTGTGCTCGTAGTAATCCTTCATCAGCGCCTCGTTCCGCAACGAGCCGCGCTCTTGCGAATAACCGAGCCGCTCCGCGACCTGGTCCTGGACGGTGAAATGGAGCGTGTCGGTGGCGCGCCCGCTCGCGTAATGGAGATCGGTGCGGAGACGAAGCAGAAAATCGTAGGCGGCTTCGATGCGCCGGCGGTCCGGCTCGCTCAGCCAATCCTTCCCGACGAGATGGGTGGTGGTCAGCGCGCCTTCCTTGAAGAACGTCATCCAAAGCAGATTCTGGTAATCGCGCAATCCGCCACAGCCGCTTTTCAGATGTGGTTCCTGGACGTAAACGCTGTTGCCAAATTTCGCGTGCCGCGTCGCCTGGTCCTGCATGCGCAGCTCGACGTATTCGCGTTGATGACCGCGCACGCATTGCTGCCGGAACGCCGTTCGGAACCGTGCCGCCAGACTCGAATCGCCCGCGAGCGAGCGCGACTCGAGCATCGCGGTCTTGGTCAGCATGTCCTTGTTCGCCTGCTCGACCGCTTCCGCGATCGAGCGCGTGGAGTGCCCGACTTTGAACCCAACGTCCCA
>JBEEHI010000133.1:0-3431 GCA_041167305.1 Verrucomicrobiota bacterium | reverse complement strand
CGCATCGATCAATCGGCAACAGACTCGTTCTGCGGGTAGTCGTATTACTCAAACCGCTCGTCCGAACGGCCAATCGGTAACTCCGTCCGCTTCCACAAGGACCGCGCAGATGAAGGGCCTGAATGGGCGGACCGACCACATCTATCGGCGCGAGACTGGGACGGCACATCCCGATTGGGATCGCCGGCGCGCTTATTACTCGAACAATCACTGGTGGGCCTACAATGGCTCCGACTGGATCGGCCTCGATGCGGGATTCTTCCCGTGGGATTACTACCCGTATTACACCTACGACTATTATCCGTATGATTACTTCGTAGAGGATTCGACGGATGTCCCTTCGGCCTACCAGGGCACAACGCAGGCTCCTCCCGCGCCTGATCCAACGGTGACGGCCGCGCAGACGGCGCTGACGCAGTTGGGTTACTACAACGGCCCCATTGACGGATTGTTCGGCCCAACTACACGAGACGCGGTCGCCCGTTATCAAACGGAGAAGAACCTGTCCGTCACCGGAAGTCTCACCTCCGACACGCTGCAAGCGATGGGCTTGCCGCGCGTAGCGACGAACTCAGCAACGCAATGAACAAATAGAATATGAATTGAAAGGACCAAAACATGAAAACAAACAAAACAAACACGCAAAGGGAAGAATCCACCTACGCGTTGATCGTGCGCTCGCAGGAAAAGAAACGCCTGCTCGCTGAGGCAATCGCCTACGGCTTGATTGTTCTGAGCGCGTTGGCCGCGATCTGGGAATTCGGCGAGGAATTTTTCTGGTTCCAGAGCTAGACGCGCAAGGCGGCCCCGGAGTTCCAGCGTGAAAACATCACTTACGAAAGCGAAGATCGATATGAAAACGAGGCAACTCGGTAACTCCGACTTGTTCATCACGCCGGTGGGGTTCGGCGCATGGGCTATCGGCGGCGACGGCTGGGAATTCGGCTGGGGCGAACAGGACGATAAAGCCTCGGTCGCCGCCATTCATCGCGCGCTCGAGCTGGGCGTGAACTGGATTGACACCGCGGCCGTCTACGGCATGGGCCACTCTGAACAGGTAGTCGCCTATGCCCTCCGAACCTGGTCGGGACCTCGACCCTACGTTTTCACCAAGTGCGGCCTGCGCTGGGACGAACAGGGATATGTGCATCGCTCGTTGTCCGGGAAGTCCATCCGCTCCGAATGCGAAGACAGTCTTCGGCGGCTGAACGTCGACGTTATCGATCTATATCAGATCCATTGGCCGACCGAGGACCTGGAGGAAGGCATCAGGGCGATGGCGCGATTGCAAAAGGAAGGGAAGGTCCGGTGGATCGGCCTATCCAACTTTGATGTCGACCAAATGCGTCAGGCGCAAATGGTCGCCCCGATCACATCGCTGCAACCTCCTTATTCGTTAGTCCGACGCGAGGTCGAACAGGAGATCCTGCCTTATTGCCGGTCCCATGGGCTGGGGGCGATCGTCTATTCACCGATGGCGTCCGGTTTGTTGACCGGCGCGATGACGCGTGACCGGGCGGCGATACTTTCCAATAGCGATTGGCGCAGCCGCGACGTCGAGTTCAAGGAACCGAAACTTTCGAAGAACCTCGCCCTCGTTGAACGCTTGCGGGACGTCGGGGAACGCCACGGCCGTCCACCTGGGCAGGTCGCGATCGCGTGGACGCTTCACAATCCCGCTGTGACCGGCGCGATCGTCGGCGCGCGCAGCAGCAGGCAGATCGAAGGAACCGTCGGCGCGGCCGATCTACATCTTACCGATGAGGAGGTCGGCGAGATCGAAGGCAAAAATATTCGTGAACCACAGTTAGGCACGGCGGCTTGAGATGAGAATGAAAATTGGATTTATCGGTCTTGGCATCATGGGAAGCCGGATGGCGGCGAACCTGCAGGGGCAGGGCTATCAATTGGTTGTGTTTAACCGCACTCGCGCCAAGGCGGACCCGTTGCTCGGTCCCTGTGGGACGTTTGCTGATTCACCGGCGAAACTTGCCGAACAGGTGGAGATCGTGTTCACGATGCTGGCCGAGCCTCTCGCGGTGGAGCAGGCAGCCCTGGGGGCCGATGGATTTTTGGACCATCTCCGGCCTAACGCGCTCTGGGTCGATTGTAGCTCGGTCAATCCCTCCTTCTCCAGGAAGATGGCGGCCGAAGCTGCAAAGCGGCAGGTTCGTTTCATTGACGCACCTGTGACCGGCTCCGCTCCAGTCGCGGCGGGCGCCAAACTAACTTTTTGGGTAGGCGCGAAAACGGTCGATCTGGAAAGAATCCGCCCGGTCCTGCTATGCATGGGTAACAAGATCGTTCATACCGGTGAGCAAGGCTCGGGAACTTCCATGAAAATGGTCATCAATCTCTTGTTAGGCACGGGAATGGCCGCGTTCGCCGAAGCAATGGCCCTTGGCGAAGGTCTGGGGTTGTCGTCGGAGCTGTTATTCGACTCTTTGCTTGCTTCGCCTGCGGTCGCGCCGTTTCTCGCCCTGAAACGAGACAAAATCGAGACCGGAAACTTCGAGGCCGAATTTCCGTTGCGTTGGATGCAAAAGGATATGCATCTTGCTTCGGTCAGCGCCTATGAGGCCGGTGTGCCCATGCCGTTGGCGAACGTCACTAAGGAAATGTATCGGCTGGCCATGCGTGACGGACACGAGAAGGAGGATTTTTCCGGCATTTTCCCTTACTTCCTCCCTCCAAAGAGGGAACTGTCATCACGCCCTAAGTAGCATTTCAAAACCTTCCCAACGCCTCGCGGCGTCCGAAGGTTTGAAGGGGTTTAGTCAGGTATATGAAAACATCGATCCTGGCGGCCGGCGCGGCGACCGCAATCCTGATATTAACTCAAACACTGGAGGCCGATGCAGCCGGGAGAGGCGCCGGTTTGGGTGCCATGCCGCACCTCTCCAGCGCGAGGCAGTTTGCCCGGCCGGCCCCGATGCGGCCTGCTCCCGGCTTCACCGCTTCGAGACCCGTGATCAATACCCAGCGTAGCCAGCCAGCGGCGAGGTACGTGCAACCTCGGATTGTCACGGGATCCCATCTCCCTCCGCGCACTTGGGCAACCAATCGCACTCCATCGCGCCCGGTTACAACGACAACGTCGCCACCGCGGACTGCGACCATGGCGCCGGCCTCTCGCAGCACGCAGGCCAACAATAATCGCATTGGTTTCGCGGAGGCGTCCCGACGGTACAACCACGCATGGCACGACCGTGGCTGGTGGAGAAGCCGTTACTCGAATATTGTCCTGGTCGATGGCGGATACTATTACTGGGATTCGGGGTATTGGTTTCCGGCCTGGGGTTATGATCCGAGCTACGACACCTATCCGTACGATGGCCCGATCTATGGGTTTGATGGCCTGAATCCGGACCAGGTAGTGGCAGACGTCCAAACGCAACTGCAACGGGATGGATATTACAATGGCCCGGTAA
>JBEEHI010000132.1:0-2915 GCA_041167305.1 Verrucomicrobiota bacterium | reverse complement strand
AGGGAAAACGCCGCGAGGTTGCAGTTCTACTGCCCGCGGAACTTGAAAAGCCGCCACCCGGACGAGACGGTGGCGGCTTTACGCATACGCTTCGCTCGCCAAATCAGGCTGAATGAAAATGGTAAAGATAGCGTTGACGTCCGGATCGTGTTTTGACGATTTTGTGCGGGGAGGACTTCACATTAGCAGGCTAAGGCGTTTTGATGCTTATTACAAAGCACAAGCGCGAACCTCGAAGAGCGCGGCAACACACTGCGTGGCTCACGTTCGACGATGACTTCGTCAGCCACGAGTGTCAGGTTTTGGATGTGTCTTTGAACGGCGCGAAGCTCGTCGCTGAGATCGGCGTCACGATCGGAAGCCGGTTTAGACTTTTGACCGTACCGCATGCGCTTGTCCGCCAGCGATGCGAAGTCGTCTGGTGCCGCGGCAAAATGTTCGGCGTCAAGTTTGTAAGCTAGATCAACCGACCCGCATAATCGGCGCGTTGGCCCGTGTACTCGGCACGTGTTTGACGGTCGTGGCGACCGCAAAACTAATCGCGAGACCTAATGCAACAGAAAACGCAGCGAAGATGACACGGGGGGCCATCACACGCTCCCGACTCGATCACTTGAACTGTATTATCTACCGCCGTCGATTTGGCTCCGATCGTTGCTTGGCGAGATAGGGGCCCGTAAAACACCCGATTCCTGAACTCGGCGCCAATGCTGGCGCCCATCGATCACCCGAGCCCGGTGAAAGGTCTATTATTTCGATGTACCAAGGCCGAAGCAGCTGTGACTGGGAGCGACGCAAAGGGCAATTTTGTCTGAGATTGGTGCGCCCAAGCAGTAGCCTGGGCGCGGTCACGGCGCGAGCGATCAGCCGGCAAGGGCCTTGTAGATCCCACCTTGGAACTGCCCGTAGGTGCGGCCGGCGAGCGGATCTGTGCCGGGCAGGATCTGGGTGAGGATCACCCCGGTGACTCGCCGGGTGGGGTCGAGCCAGTAATACGTGTTCGCCAACCCGGCCCAGGAGAGGCTTGCGGCGCTACTGCCGACAACCCCCGGCTGTGTGTTGATCAGGAAGCTCAGGCTCCATTTAAGATCCTGGTCGGGGAACGGTACGGAAAAATCAACGTCGTTCGACAACTGGGGTACGATCGTCTTCCACAGCTTCGGGACGTTGATATCTCCGATCTGGTTCTGCGACATCTGGGCAACGGATTCCGGACGCAAGATCTGGGCGCCGTTGAAGGTTCCGCGACGCATGATCATTTGGAGGAAGGCGAGATAGTCGTGCGCGGTCGAATAAAGACCGCCGCCTCCGCTGTAGAATTCCGGATCCTTGACGAGCGGGAAATCGACAGGAGCCAGCGATCCGTCAGGCGCGCGTCCGTGAATGCTCACCAGCCGGGCCTGTTGGTCGGGACCTGGAACGAACCCGGTGTCAACCATTCCCAAGGGCGCGAGGATATGGTCGTGCAAATAGGCGTCAAGCCGCTTCCCGCTCGCCACTTCTACGGCCTTGCCGACATAATCGGTGTTGATGCCGTACTCCCAGCGATCGCCTGGGTCGAAAGCCAACGGCGTCCGAAGCGCCGCATCCTTGCCGGACGCGAGAGGCGGCAATTGGGCGTATTTCTCATAGCGCGCGGTATTAGCGTTGAAGAAGTCGTAGGTGAAGCCGGCGGTGTGGGTCAGCAAATGGCGCAGCGTGATCGGCCGTTTGGCGGCGCGAAGCTTGGGCTCGCCCTTATCGTCGAACCCCTCCAGCACTTGCGGCGCCGAAAGCTCCGGGAGCATGCCGCCAAGGGGCTGGTCCAGTTGCAACTTGCCCTGCTCGACAAGCTGCATTGCGGCGGTGGAGGTGATCGCCTTGGTCATTGAGGCGATCCAGAACACTGAATCCAGCGTCATGGCGGAGCCGTTAGCGAGGTTGCGACTCCCGAAGGCGCCCTGATAGAGCACGCCATCGTCAGTTGCCGCCATAGCAACGACGCCGGGCACGTCCTTGGCCTCGGCGGCCTGCCGCAAAACGTCATCGACAACATTGAGCCCATCCTTTTTTTCACCTGCGGCAGACCAAGATGGCGTTATTCCGTACTTCGCAAACGAAACCGAAGCCGACGTTGCCGCGGCCGATTTCAACAGCTCGCGGCGCGTTTGTCGCAAACGTGTCATGGGTTTCCTCCTCCCGTTAGCGTCGGATTTTTGTGATAATCGAACATCGCTGTCCCCGGCAGTCAGCTAGGGATGGACCGTAGAGCTTGCCTGCCGATGGCATGTACGCTGCCACTGAAACGGTTGGGACTTCGGCAGGTCCCGTCGGCAGCTCAATGCGAGTATGTTGAACTATACGCCGCGCGTTTGCAAACTTTCGACACTGGCATGACCACACCCTCGACGTGAGGTCCTTAAACTCCGAAGCGCTGTCGTCTTCTGGCACATTTGAGACATGCCGACGGATGCCGAGGATGTCTGTTCATAGGGGCCGCCCCGTAAAAGGTAAAACCGTGTCCCCGTTACAGGGGTTTCCGTCAGCCAGGTATCGCGCGTGCCAGTGCGGCGGTTCAATCATCGCTAACTGGCGCAATCCGAAGTCCGGCGCCGGACAATGCCTCGATGATACATTTCGCAACTTGTTTAGCCTCCTCGGGGTCTATTCCACCGTCCGGATGATCCTTGCGAGCATCGCCAATCGCCGTCGCGATTATCGAAATCACCTGGTGCTGATCGGACATATAGTCCTCCCGGTTCTTAACTCAGAGGCAGTGGCAACTGGCGTATTTGGAACAAAGCGCTCCTGGTGCACTTGGTTCATGCGTAGCACAATGAGGGCTCTTCCCAGAATGACCGACGAGAGCGACCCGTTCAACGGCCTTGACCTTCAAGAAATAATCGAACTTCGGCGGACCCTCCGGGACATCAGGG
>JBEEHI010000131.1:0-3247 GCA_041167305.1 Verrucomicrobiota bacterium | reverse complement strand
CCGCCAGGATCTGGTCGATCTGCGCGAGCTGCGGGTTTTTCAAAAGATTGATGACTTCAATGTGGTAGCGCCCGGCGAGGTGCTCTTCGCAGAGCTGTTCGATATTGCGAAAGGCGGAGAGCGATTTAGGAGTCGATCCGGCGACGTAAAGGCGAAGCTCCCAGGCCCCGGACGCATCCGCGGCTGGTTTCGCTTTGGAGGATGCAGTGGATGTTTTTTTCATGATTGCACTCCCGCCCGGGCGTTGAGGCGAACCCGGCTTCCGTTGACTTGGACGACGTCGCGCTTTCGGCTGCGACCCATCGCCGCCTCGTCAAAGGCGATCGACTTCTCGCGCAATTTGTCCTGGCTGAAGCTGCGGGCGATGATGGTTTCCTCGGCGGAAAATTCAGCACGCAACGCGGCGATCTGCCCTTCGAGCGCGGCTCGTTTGCATTCGAGCGCCAGTTGTTGCCGCTCCGCTTCTTCATTCAGAGTCACCCGCTCCGCCCGCTCCCGCGCTTCCTGCGACACACGCGCCGACCCGGTGAGCATTCCGCTCGGGCCGATATAGACATCGGTGAGCTGGATGCCGGTATTCGTCACCATGAATTCGCGCACCTGATTCGAGCTGGCCATGCCGCGCGATTTCAGGATGTGCAGGCCGCGGTTGCGCTCGCCGTTGGTTTCGAGATCGCGCAACACCAGCCAGGTATCCACGAGCGAGGAGATCGCCACATCCGGGCGCTCCAGCGCGTTGCCGCCCATCGTCAGATCGGTGAGCATCACCGTGATCCCCTTCAGTCTCAGCCAATCCAGCAACCGCATCAGGGCCGATTTGATTTCCGAGGAAGTGCCGGTCGTGTCCAAACCGGAGATCGGATCGATGATCACCACTTCCGGCGCGAACTCGGTGATGAACTGAATCTTGCGAGCGAGGTGCGTTTCCAGGCCGTGATAAAACGGCCGCACATTGTGTAATTGGAGCCGTCCCTTTTTTACCCACTGCTCCAGGTTTAGTCCGATCGTGCCCATGTTGCGCATGATCTGGCTGGGAGATTCTTCGAAAGAAAAGTAGATGCAGCGTTCGCCGCGCCGGCAGGTGGCGTCGGCAAAAGTCGCCGCCACACCCGTCTTGCCCGTGCCCGCAGTGCCCGAGAGAAGAATGCTGCTCCCCCGATAGTATCCCTTGCCGCCGAGCATGGTGTCGAGCCGCTCGATCCCAGTCGGGATGCGCTCGTGCGACGCTGCGTGTTCAAGCTGCACGGTGGTGATCGGCCAGAGCGAGATGCCATCCTTCTCGATCAGGAACGGATACTCATTCGTGCCGTGCGTGGTACCGCGGTATTTCACGATGCGGATCCGGCGCGTCGTCACTTGATCGACCACGCGATGATCGAGCGAGATAACGCAATCCGAGACGTATTCCTCCAGGCCGTAGCGAGTCAGCGTGCCGTCGCCGCGTTCGCCGGTCATGATAACCGTGACGCCCTTTTCCTTGAGCCAGCGAAAGAGCCGGCGGAGTTCCGCGCGCACGATCGCTTGATTAGGCAGGCCCGCAAAAAGTCCTTCGATCGTATCGAGCACGACGCGCTTCGCCTTGATGGAGTCAATCGCGTAACCGAGCCGGATGAAAAGTCCTTCGAGATCGTATTCGCCCGTCTCCTCGAACTCGCTGCGATCCACGTACACGTAATCGAGCACCAGCTTCTTCTCGGCGACGAGCGCCTTCAAATCGAAGCCAAGGGACGCCACGTTTTCGGTCAACTCTTCGCGCGTTTCTTCAAACGCCATGAAAACGCCCGGCTCGCCGTACTCCGTTGCGCCGCGGACGAGAAATTCCATGGCCAGCAAGGTCTTGCCACAGCCTGCCCCACCGCAGACCAGGGTAGGCCGGCCCTTGGGCAAACCGCCGCCTGTGATTTCGTCGAGCCCGCGAATCCCGGTAGGCGATTTCCGCAAAGTTTTCGGAGCGGATAATGTTTTCGTTTTTTTCATAAGCGCAGAGCCTCGAGGGTTCACCTAGTTAAAGCCCCCTTTATACCCACGGGAACCGGGTCATTACGCGCTTCGGATCACGGCTACTACGGAGAGGAAATAGTCCTCCCGGGCCGGCTTAAAGTGGGATCCGGAGCTGGAGCGACCCGACTTCAGAAGCCGCCACTTCCAAAGCCTTCACGCGATGGGCGAGCATTTCGTGCCTGGTCATTACGCGCAAACCAGCCAGGATCCGCGCGTGCAATTCTTCGGCGTGGAATGGCTTCACCAGGTAGTCATCGGCGCCCGCGCGCAGACCTTCGATGACGTTTTCTTTGCTGCCGCGCGCAGTCAGCAGGATGATGTAAGTCATCGTCCCCGCTTCGCGGACGCGGCGGCAGATTTCGAGCCCGTCCATGTTCGGCATCGATCCATCGAGGATCGCTAGAGAAGGCGCATCAGGTCCGCGCAGGACCGCCATGGCTTCCGCGCCGTCATTCCGCAGGACCACCTCATAGCCCCAGTTGGTCAGGCGGGTCGCAATGAGGATGCGCGACACCGGGTCGTCCTCCGCCACGAGAATTCGCGCCTTCGACGGTGCTTCCGCTTGCGGCTCCTCTGGCTCAGGCGAGGGCAGCGTAAATTTTATCAGTTTCTCGTTCAAGTTCTGTGAACCTTTCCTTTGCTCCGCCAAAATCATTTTCCGTCGCATGTTTCTCCAGGCGCAGCGCCAAAGTGCGCGCACGTCCCGCCCCGAAAACTCCGAGCGAGCTTAGGAGTTTATGAGCGTGCGTCGCCAGGGCCGGCGCGTCGCCCTTCTCCACGGCTTCACCGACCGCCCGCAAAATTCCCGGAGTGTCATCGTGAAAAATCGAAACCAACTCGGCCATCAGGTCCTCATCGCCATCGCATTGCGAGAGCAACTCCTCGCGATTGAAAAGAAACCTCGTTCCGGTCTCGAGGCGATCCCCCATGACCCTCGCCCCGGAGACGGTTCTAAGAAGATCCTCTTTCCGCAACGGCTTGGAAACGTAATCGTCCATTCCTGCTGCCAGACAGCGCTCCCGGTCGCCGGCCATGGCATGCGCGGTCATCGCCGCGATCTTGATATGGCCACCGGTGGCCTCTTCCAATTCACGAATGCGCCGGGTCGCTTCGAAACCGTCCATCTCCGGCATTTGCACATCCATCAGGATCAGATCGAAGGCTCCGTCACTGAACGCTTCCACGGCTTCGCGGCCGTTGGCGGCGTGCACCAGCACATGTCCCGCCTTTTCCAAAATGCCGGTCG
>JBEEHI010000130.1:0-2705 GCA_041167305.1 Verrucomicrobiota bacterium | reverse complement strand
TCGCTCGGGTCGTTCGATTGCGCGGCGAGGCGGGCAGGCGCGAGGGAAAGACAAAAACCGGCGAGCAAAATCAGCCCGATTTTTTTCATGCTTTGGAGAAGCCTGAGACTAGTCATGGGTGTGGTTGAGTTGCAACGCCCCAGAGCGCTGCGCGTCACTATAGAGCGGACGGCGTGCCACCCGAAGTGCATAGTCCCGTTTGCAAAGAGCGCTCGAAAAACTAGAATCTGAACCTCTGTTGGTGGCCGTAGCTCAATGGTAGAGCTCCAGATTGTGATTCTGGCTGTTGCGGGTTCGAGTCCCGTCGGTCACCCCGCGCGCTTCGCGCGAAATCCCAAATCCCAAGTTCCAACGATCGGAACCATGGCTGACTTTGGGATTTGGGTCTTGGGATTTGGGATTTCCGCCGCCAGGCGGCGTGGCGGCGTGGCACGTGCGCTGCTTAATGGCAGTTCATGCTAAATCCTGCAATCGTCGGACCGGCAAAAGCGAATATCATCTCCGGCGATTTTTGGCTCCGCCTCCTGAACGACGAGCAACTCAGCGCCTGCGACGACCTCGAGAAATTAGTGATCGGATGCGAGATCATCGCGGCGCTCGACATCGTCGACCTGATCGCCGCGTAAGTAACAAGCGCGTTACCTTTGTCGGCTCGCGGCTTCTTTCCGTCGCCGTACCCTCGGTGATGACGCGGCAGCGCCGCCCCAGCCGTCCCCATGATTTGTCGACGGCGGCAAGACCTGCTCTCGTCAAATAAGGAATGCGCATACTGGTGGTAGATGATGAAGTCCGGCTCGCCCGGCATGTTGCCTCGGCCCTGACCGAAGCGGGCCACGATCCTGTCGTGATCCACGACGGCGAGACCGCGCTTGGCGAAGCGGAGCGGACGTCTTTCGATCTCGTTATCCTCGACGTCGGGTTGCCGGGCATGGATGGCTTCGAGGTTTTGAAACGAATGCGCGCCAAGAATATGTCGCACCGCGTCCTGATGCTCACGGCCCGCGGTGAATTGAACGACCGCGTGACCGGTCTCTCCCTCGGAGCCGATGATTATTTGGCGAAGCCCTTTGCGATGCAGGAACTCGTGGCCCGGGTGCGTGCGCTCGGCCGCCGGTTTGCGGAAGAACCGGAGCTGATGCTGCGCGTGGGCGATCTCACCTTGCATTTGGCTAACCAGGAAGCGCATCGCGGCGACCGGCAAATCGAACTTTCCACGCGCGAGCTGACTTTGTTAAAAGTGCTGATGCGCGAGCCGGGCCGTGTCTTCACCCGCACCGAACTCTGCGAACGCGTTTGGGAACGCGAGCACGAATACGACATGAAACTCGTGGAGGTCTTCGTGGGCCGTCTGCGCAAGAAAATCGGGACGCCGCCCTTGATCCACACGGTGCGCCACGTGGGCTACACGATTCGCGAAGCGGAGCTGGAATGAAACGCTGGCCGTTGCGCTGGAAGCTCGCGCTGTATGCCGCGGCGCTGGCCGTCGCCGCCACGCTCGCGGGCGCCGCGACCACCTGGACGATCATTCTCTCGATCGACGCCGAGATGAAGCAGGTCAATCGCATCGGGTGGGACATTCTCTTCGGAATGCTTGGAGCGATCCCGACTGTGCTGATTGTGATCGCGATTGGCGGACGCTGGGTGGCGAAGCAGGCGCTGGCGCCGGTTGAAGCAATCAGCCAGGCGGCGGCACAGATCACCGTGAAGAACCTCGACCAGCGTTTGCCCGTGCCGCCGACAGCCGACGAGATCGCGGAACTGGTCACGGTGCTAAACACGACGCTCGATCGCTTGCAGCGCAGCTTCGAACAATCGGTCCGTTTTTCCGCCGAAGCGTCGCATCATTTGAAGACCCCGATCTCGGTCCTGCGCGCCGGCATTGAAGAAATCCTGACCGACCCCGACACGCCGGCGAAACAGCAGACGCGCGCGGACGCGCTTTTGCACCAGGTTCATCAGCTGACGTCAATCGCGGAGAATTTGCTCCTGCTCGCGCGGGCGGATGCCGGCCGGCTCGAGCTTCATCGGGAACAATTCGATTTGAGCGAAGTGCTGCGCGGAATGTGCGAAGACGCGACTGTGATGGCGGAAGCGGAGGGATTGGAAGTGGAAGCGAAACTGCCGCCGGAATTGCCGGTGATAGCCGATCGCCGCGCAATTTCGTTGATCGTGCAGAACCTTCTCGAGAACGCGATCAAATATAATGAGTCCGAAGGATGCATCTGTATCTATGCGAGCGCGAGCAATGGCGAAGCGGAAGTGACGGTGAAGAACAATGGGGATCCGATTCCGCCGGAACGCGCGCCCCACATCTTCGAGCGGTTTTATCGCGCGCGCGCCGATGCGCGAATCTTTGGCCAGGGGTTGGGCCTTTCGATCGCGGCGGAGCTGGCGAAAGCGCACGGCGGTCGGCTGGAGCTGGTTCGCTCCGACCGCGAGTGGACAGAGTTTCGGCTGACGCTCCCGCGCGTTCGAGCGGAGGCAGCGCAGACCGAAGCGCTATTGGCCTAACGAGTCGATCGCGCGCCACGGCGCGCTTCGGCCTAACGAATGAGGTAACAGTTGCGTTACCTTTGCCCAGTAGAAGCGCGGTCCCGTTGGTGTTCCAATTGGAGGCATGAAACAACAATGGCTCAACAGATCACTTCAAGTCTGCGCGCTTTTGATCGCCCTGGCGGTCCCAAGCTTTGCAGAGGAAAGCAATC
>JBEEHI010000129.1:0-12423 GCA_041167305.1 Verrucomicrobiota bacterium | reverse complement strand
TCGAATCGCAAAAAGCAGGACGGCCCGCAGGGCCGTGGCTACAAGAAAAGCCGATTGCGCCCGCGCGATCTTTCGCGAACAGTCTCGTTCCGTCAGGGGCTATGGACTGAGGACTTACGAACCCCGCCAGAGCAGGAATGCAGCAACGGTAGTCTGATCCTCCTTGCCGTAGTTCTCTGGCGGACTTTTTTCTGTTAAACGCCATTGGTGCCACGGAGGCGTCTGACACAGATGCCCTACAACCTCAATGAAGCTCCTCAAGGTCAAAACCACCCGGTTCACCGCCGTCGTCGCGAAATGCGGCCAGCCCGAGGTCTACACTTTGTGGCAGAAACCGAAAACGGACCGGCGTCTCCAATCGCTCCTGAAAAACAATAAGGTCATGACCGTGCGGCCGACCCAAAGCGGAACGGACTTCGGCGAAGTCGGTTTTCACCAGAAACCTGGCTCACGATTCCTGGCGTTTCCGAAATCGCTGAAACGCTTCGAGGGCGAGCGAATCGTGGGCATCGATTGGGCGCTCGTGCAATCTTAGAGCGTGAGCATCATCGACGCAGAGCGGCTGAAGGAAATCGCGCTCACCCGCGAAGAGATGGCTCGCTACTCACGCCACCTCATCCTGCCGGAAGTGAACGTCGACGGCCAGCGCCGGATCAAGGCGGCGCGGGTGTTGTGCATCGGCGCGGGCGGGCTCGGGTCGCCGGCGGCGTTGTATCTCACGGCGGCGGGAATCGGCACGCTGGGACTCGTTGATGCGGATCGCGTCGATGCCTCGAACCTGCAACGGCAGATTCTTTACGGGACCGATGATGTCGGGAAACCGAAGCTGGAAAAGGCGCGAGCGCGTTTACTGGAGATTAATCCGAACATCGAGATCGTCCGGCACGACGCGCGCCTGACCAGCGAAAATGCGACCGAGATCATCGCGGCCTACGACCTGGTGATCGACGGCTCAGATAATTTTCCGACGCGTTATCTTTCCAACGACGTTTGTGTTTTCGCAGGCAAAGCGAATATCTACGGCTCCGTTTTTCGCTTCGAAGGACAGGCGAGCGTCTTCGCGCCGCATCTGGGCGGACCCTGTTACCGCTGCCTGTTTCCGGAGCCGCCGCCGCCGGGCGCCGCGCCGAGCTGCGCGGAAGCCGGCGTGCTTGGCGTTTTGCCGGGAATCATCGGACTCATCCAGGCGACCGAGGCGCTGAAGCTGATTCTCGGCGCGGGCGAAACCCTGGCCGGCCGCCTTCTCCACTTCGACGCGTTGAAAATGAAATTCCGGGAGTTCAATCTGCGCCGCGATCCGGCGTGCCCCGTTTGCGGTGATGCCCCGACCATTTTCGAGCCGATCGATTACGAGCAGTTTTGCGCCGGCCCAGCGGAAGACGATTGGTTCGCGGCGCCGGCGGGCGTGCCGACAATTTCGGTGCGCGAATTGAAGACGAAGATGGATATGAAGGAACCGTTGACGCTCATCGACGTGCGCGAACCGTACGAATATGAGATCGCGCGCATCGATGGCTCGCGTCTGATCCCGCTCGGCGAACTGGAGACCCACGTGAGCGAACTGCCGCGAACGGGCACGCTCGTTTTGCAATGCCACAGCGGCGGCCGCAGCGAGCATGCCGTCAGGATCCTTCAGGAAGCCGGGTTCGAAAACGCGTTGAATCTCGTGGGCGGAATCGACGCGTGGTCGGTCGAAGTGGATCCGGCGGTGCCGCGGTATTAGCGCTGTAGCGACGGCGCTCAGTCGCCGTTCCGTAGCGGGAAACGCGGCGACTGAGCGCCACGACTACAGCGATTATCGCGCTTCCTTGATGGCTTGAGCTAACACCTCCGGGCTCGGCACGTCGCTCCAACGCCGGACCAACCGCCCCCGCCCATCGAAAACGAAAACGGCGAACTCCGGGGAGATGGGATTGATTCCCAGTTGCGAGACGGCTTTGCCGTCGAAATCGGCCACGACGTAAATATCGTCCCTGGCGTTGCGGTTAATGTGCCGCGTCGCGTACGTCTTTTGCACTTCCTTCGCTTCCGCATCGAGCCGGTGCCGGATCATAGCGGAAACCATCCCGCGCAACGGAAAGATGATGTTTTGCTGGAAGTTCACCAGCGTGATGAGCCGAATCTTCGGGTCGCCGAGAGTTAGCTGCGAAACACGGTCGCCCACGCTTTGCGCCTTCGCTTCGTCCCTGCGATTGACGACTGAAATAACGGTGACGTGCCCGTCGGCCGTGGAAAATTGATGGCGATCGACATCGGCAAAAGTGAGCGGATACGTGCTACCGACGCGCAACTCAGCCGCCCGCGCCGTTGTCGCCGCCAGCGCCGCCACGAGGAAAAAATATTGCGGCCGGCGAAGAATCGCGCGTAAGGAAAAGCGGCGGGGCGCGCTGGTATCGTGAGAATGCATGCGAATAGTTAGACGACGATCGTGACGAAATATTTCCTGAACAAGTTCGCGACTGGTCTCGCTCTCGGCCTTGTGCTCGGTTGCGGGAGCTGCGATCGCATGATTACGCCGCGCAGCGCGCAGATCATCAAGGACGCTGAGAACAAGACGGCCGACGGCAATTTCGTCCGTGCGATCGCCCTTTACGAAAGCGCGCTCGACGATTCCCCGCGCACGGCCGACGTGCATTACCGGCTGGCCCTGCTTTACGACGACAAGCTACACGACCCGCTCCACGCGCTGCATCACTTCAAGCGTTACCTCACGCTGGCGCCCGCGGGTCCGCATGCGAACGAAGTGAAGAGCTTCATGAAAAAGGACGAGCTGGAGCTGGGCACCACGCTCTCCGGCGACTCGGTGGTGAGCCGGGCCGAGGCGGCGCGCCTGAAAAACGAGAACCTCGCCTTGCGCAAGGATCTCGAAGACCTGCGGGCGCATCGTCAGAGCGATAAAGCTGTCGCGGACACGAAGCCAACAGACAAGAAATCTGGAGCCACTCCGCGTACCTACGTCGTCCGCGAAGGCGACACCCTCGCGTCCATCTCGCGAAAATTCTACAAGTCCTCGGGCCGCTGGAAGAAGATTCGCGATGCCAACAAGAGCGCGATCAACGATCCGGCGAAGCTGAAACCGGGTATGACGCTGACGATTCCATGAGGAGGTTAAAGCGTTAAAAGGATGAAGCGTTGAAGCGAGCTTCTGTCCGATGTAACGATGTAACGCTTCAACCTCCACACAATGCCCACCATCACTCGCATAGCACCTGAAGTCGGCTGGCTGCCCGTCAGTTTTGTTAACGTGTATTACCTCGGCCGCCCGGGCGGAGCGTGGGTGCTGGTAGATGCCGGGCTTCCCGGGCGAGCGAACCAAATCATTGAAGCGGCGGAAGCGCGCTTTGGCGTCGGTATTCCGCCGGAAGCGATTGTGTTGACGCATGGACACTTCGACCACGCGGGCTCGGCGTTGCCCCTCGCGGAATATTGGGATGTTCCGATTTACGCGCACCGGCTCGAGATGCCGTACCTCACCGGCAAATCCGATTATCCCCCACCCGACCCGACGGTGGGCGGGGCGATGGCATTCCTGTCCCGCTTCGTGCCCTCCGGCGCCCGCAACCTCAGCCGGAGCATGCGCGAGCTACAACCGAACGAAGTGCCGGGGGCGCCGGGCTGGGAATGGCTCGCTACGCCCGGTCATTCCCCCGGGCATATCTCGCTCTTTCGCCCTTCCGATCGCGTGCTGCTGGCGGGCGACGCCTTCGCCACGATGAACATGGATTCGTGGAGCGGCCTCGTGACGGGACGCAAAACCCTGGCCCGCGCCGGCGCGCCCTTCAATACCGACTGGGACGCGACGCGATTGTCGGTGAAAGAATTGGCGAAGTTACGGCCGAACGTCGTTGGGTGCGGTCATGGAATTCCGCGCTGCGATGGCGAGTTACCGGCGCGACTGGAACGTTTCGCCGAACAATTTCGGGCGCCGCGTCACGGCCGTTATGTCCGCCGGCCTGCGCGCACAGACGAGTACGGCATCATCTCGCTGCCTCCCGCGCCGTTCGATCCGGTTCCATTCGCGACGGCGGGGGCATTGATCCTGGCCGGAATCGCACTCGGCGCCGGTTATCTCGATGAGCAACGACGCAAGTAGGCGCTAAGGTCCGCCCGGCGGTCCGAAAGCGGGCGGGGCCACGCCGATATGGGTGACGGCGCCTGACGTCGGCGAGGGGCCTTGGGTGCCGTCGATGATGAACATTCCGTTCGTCGTATTGTTTCCCCCGTTGGAGTTCGAGTAGTTCGCCCCCGCCAGATTCGGAACGTAAATATCCGCCGTTCGTGAAAGGCCAGCGGGACTGCCGATCGCCACGACGACGTTGTTGTTCACCGTGACGGAGTTTCCAGCGATGACGATTCTGTCCAGCAGGTTCGTGCTGTTTAGGTTCAGGACCACGTTGCTCACGAAAATCAGCGAACCGTTGGCACCGGTCGCGTAGAGCTTCAAAACGGTGTTCGCGTCGATGCGGCCGCCCCCAATGCTGAGAGCTCCGTTGTCCCCGAGCGCGCCGATCTTGACAGTGTCCGCCGAGATTTGCGCAGTGTTCAGGGTCACAAAGCCGCTGGTGCCGGTATTGCGAATATCGACCGTGCCTTTATCGGCGCGAATCGTATCGATGGGCGGCTTGCCGGCCGAGCCAGGGTCACCGGTCACATTGATGCGGCTGCCGGTCCCGGTCGCCAGGATCGTGATCGTGCCGCCGGTCCCGGTCCCGGCCGCCTCGAGTAATGAGAGAAGCTGTCCGGTGTTGCTGATGTTAATGGCGACTCCGGTCGTGTTGCTTTTCAGGTTGATGTTGCCGCCGTTAAAGCTATGACGCCGCGGGACTCCGGTTCTAGGTTCGCTCGAGGAAACCGTAATCGGCGAGTTTACCGAGATCGTGCCGCCGGTGGAATTCAGGTTCACGGTTCCTCCGGTGCCGCTCGGCTCCGACGCATCCGGCTGGAGTCCCGTCGTCGCCTCAATCGGAGAACCAACCGTGATGGCGCCGGTTGCATTGACCGTAAAGACTCCGCCGTTGCCCGCCGTGATCCCGGTCGTGTTGCCACCGTCGAACGTCACCGGCCCCTGGATGTTGTCCGCTGCAGACGGACCAAAAGTCAGGGAAGGCACGTTGATGGTAAGCTCTCCGCCAGGAAACGGGCCGCTATCCGTGCCGTTGAAGTTAATGCCCCCCGTAGAGGTCAGCGCGTTCGTCGTGATCGTGTGTGGCACCGGCGCATTGGCCTCAGTGGGAAAGCTGAATCGCGTGATGCCGCCGCCGCCGACATCTATGCTGGGGGCATTCACATTGGTCCCCGATAATTGGCCCGCCGTGATCGAACCCGTGCTGGTGAGCGTTCCGAAAACATTGATCCGGCCGGAGACCGCCAGCTGCCCGTTGACCTGCAAGATTACGCTTCCACCGGTGCCGCCGATTGAGCCATCGGAGTTATCGATGAATGCGTTCAAGTCCGTGCCGATATTCACGTCCGCCAGGGTGACCTTGATGAAAGCGTCGGATCCAATCTTGCCACCGGTGGTTCCCTGCTGGCTGTTCAGGATCTCGAAATTGGCGTTGCCCTTGGTCGTAAACGTTCCCCCCGACGAGAAAGTGATTCCGGCGCCCGAGCCGATGAAGCCTTTGAACCGGTTGTCGATTAGCACATTCACGGATTCCGCCGCCAAACCGGCGCCGATCGTGGAGGTAATGTTGCCGCCCGTCTGGATCTGGCCGCCGTTGGAATTGTCGATCACCAGGTTCAGCGCCCCGGCATTTCCGGTCGTGAGGCTGCCGTCAAGCGCCAGGGAAATATTTCCGCCGGTGCCGATGATGCCGGGCGAGGAGTTAAGCACCTGCAAGTTGAGCCCACCGTCGCCCAGGGTCGCCGTGTAGGAACCTGTCCCCGTCACGGTGATGACACCGCCGTTGCTCAGGGTCCGACCCGCCCCCATTGTAACGCTCGCAAGCAAATCGGATGTCGTGATCGGGCCAGTGGCGCTGATCGCGATGTTACTTCCGCTGGCCTGGTTTGCCGTGGTGAGCATGGTCTGCAAGATCGCGATTCCGCCAATGTTCATGGCGGCGCCGGAATGGAGGGTAATATTTCCTCCAGTCGTTAGGCCGCTGCCATCGGTGAGCAGGCTGATCGAACTGTTCGCCTGCAAATTTCGCCCGGCGCTAAGAGTAAGGTTAATGGTCTTGATGAAGCTGCCACCGCCACTCGAGCGCTGAATTGTCGTCGGCCCCGTGATAAGCAGGTCATTCCCAGCCTGCAAGCTGACATCGCCCTGGGAATTGACCGCCACCGCGCTAAGCGTCCCGCCATTCCAGGTAAGATTTCTATCCGCCCGCAAGTCGACGGTGACCGCGAAAAGATCCACCGGCGTCGTGTTGCCGATGTTCAGGTCGCCACGCGCGATCGCTGTCAGAAATTCGCTGGAAATCGTGCCGCCGTTGATAGTGATCTGGGCCGTTCCCGCCGACGGGGCTGCGGTCTGAAAAAGGCTGATCGCACCGCGATCCGCCTGGAGAGTGGCGTTGTTGACGATGATATCGCTGCCGGCCGTGAACAGTGCGACGGCGCCGGCATTCCCTGGCGCGGCTGCGTTCAAGAGCGCGAGCAAGCTCGCTCCGGAGTTCACGCTGATCCCGGTGCCTGTGGTCAGGCCGCTGAAGAGGTCGATCGTGCCAGCGGAGGCGCTTCGCCGGATCAGCGTGCCAGGGACGCTCGGATTGGGATCGTTGTACGAAACCTGGATTCGATTGTTGACCGTGAACGTCCCGCCCGAGGCTGAGAGCGAAACCGTTCCGCCGTTTCCGGCAGTCCCGCTCGTCAGAAACGCTGTTGGCGTTTCGATGACGCTATTTACCGTCACGCTGCCGCCGGCGGTCCCGCGCAAGATCCCGCGATCGGATGGATTCGTTAGGCTCACGGGCGCGTTGATGACAATGTTGTTCTCCGCTATTAGGCGAAGAAAGCGGCTATTGACGATCCCCATTCCTCCGAGGGTCAAATTTGAGCCAGTCCCGCGAGCATAAAAAATCAGCGTTGGGATTCCCTGGAACGAAATATCTGGGCCGGAGATATCGATCGAACCCGCCTGAGTCGCGATAAGCACGCTTTGCATTCCGGCAAACGTGAAGGTCGCGTTGCCCGAGGGAGCGGAAGTGATCGGGCCGACCGAAATCAATGCGAGATTCGTCGCGCCGCCATTCGCGGTGGAAATCGTGGGATCGCCCACAAGTTGCAGCGACGCGAATTTGAAGGCCGCGACCGGAATGTTCGCGCCATAGAGAAGATCGATGCCGGCCGTGTTATCGAATGGCGTGGTAGCGGTGAACGCCCAGGCCGAGAACGGCCCATCCTGCGCGGCGTCACGATAAATTTTTCCGAAGTCGGTCACACCCGCGCGCGTAATCGCGGGATCGGTCTGGATCGCTGTGCCGTTGTCGACCGGATACGGAACCGAAGTGATGATAGGCGGCGGCGTTCCGAATTTGTTTGGCGTGGGCTGTGGCGTTGGGCTTGGCGCAATTGTCGGCGTCGGGCTTGGCGCAATAGTCGGCGTTGGGCTTGGTGCGATGGTCGGCGTGGGCGACGGAACCGTGGGCGTCGGCAAAGTCACGGCTGCGGTCTTGCGATCGATCACATCGCTCGATTGCGGGTCGGTCATCGTGACCAGGGTGCCGCGCCCGAAGATTACGAGGTTAGTGTCGATCAATTCGCCGGCCACTTTTTTCTCGAGCTGCGTTAGCTTCACCTCAGCCATGAGCGGTTCGCTTCCGAGCGGGCGGAAGCCTTGAATGAAGAGCGACGTCTTCCAGAGCCTGTCCAAATCGAAGTCGACCGGTTCGGAAAGCCGCTTCGCGTTCGGGTTCAGGATCATCATCTGGCCCGGGCCCATGAGCACCGATTCGCCCAGAGTCCCCTTGAGATAGATGCGCATGCTGCCTTCGAGCACGAGATATTTGGCGTACGACTTCGGATGATATTCCACGATGACTGTCGTGCCGGTGATCGCCGCGGTGACGGCGGCGGTCTGGACCTTTGCTCCGCCGGAACCTTTCGGAACGCGGAGGAGAATCGCACCGTTGCCCAGGTCCACGGTGCGCGAGCCCTGGCTGAAACTGAAGATCGTGTTGGCGCCCAAACGCGCGATGGTCAGATCGCCGAAGGTCAATTCCGCGCGCGACTCCGCGCCGGTGCGCACGGCGGTGTCACCGCGCACGGTATCAGTGAGGGTAGCCGCCCGCGGCTCGCCCCCCGAGAGCAATTTCACGTCTTTCACCACCTGGGTCACGCGCGCTTCTTTCATCACGCTGGCCGGGCTACCCTGCGCCTGGGCCGAAACAACACCCAGCGCCACGGTCCCGAGCGCCGCGCCCGCGAATAGCAAAAGTTTCTTCATTTCAGGTTAGAATTTGAAGGTGAGGGAAAGGGCGCCGCCGACGTTCGCCACGTTGTAATCGAAGACGCTTTTGTCCGACTGGCTCCAGGCGAGCGTGCTGGCCACGCCCGCCGAAAAGTTTTTCGTGATCCGGTAATTCGCCGTGAGCGCGAACACTTCGCTCACGTCGGTGCGATTGATGTTCCGGTAGTCGCGCACGAAGACCCGGCCCACCGCGCCGAACGAAAGCGATCGGGTGAGGCTGACGGCGTAGCCGATATAGACGTCGAATTCATCCCGCTGCGGCGCGGACGGGTTCGAGCCCAGGCTTACGTTCGTGTCCACGCCTAACGACACCTGCTGCGCCCGCCCGAACCGGAACGGCAGTTCGGCGCTAAGAAAAATCGAATGGTTTGAGAAAAAGTCGTTGAAGCTGTTCGATAACGTCAGGCGATTGTAATCGTATTCCGCGTGCAGCATCAGGTTGTGCGCCTTCGGGAGGATGTAAGAGAGCCCCGCGCGAAAATCGAAGCTGCCGAAATCCAGCGCGCTAAATTTGTCGTAGTAAAACTCCTGTCGTTGCACGGAGAAGGATCCATAAAGCGTGGTGGTAAATCGCGGTGCGTAGAACACACCCGCCGTCGGCGCGATCAGGACATCCCCTTGCTCACCCCTCCGGGCCAGGGCCACGTTCGACGTGTAATAAAACGGCGTGGCGACTGACGCCGTGAACGGCTCATAGCGCTCGACCCGTTTCAGGATCTCCTGTTCGCCGATGTCGGCATCGTTTGGGCTCTCCGCGGCCCGCCCGTTATCCACGCCGTTTTCTTCCGAATACGGATCGCCCGCCGGCGGGGTCGTACTGCGCAACAGTTGGGCCCGGTCCTGGACGCTGACTTGTTGGGCGTCGAGGAAGCTAAGGGGCACGACCGCGGCGGCAGCCGTTAGCAGCGTGACGGCGAGACGGAAACGAAGGTCAAGAAAATGAAAAGCGCCGAGCATCGCAAGCCACTAGTTGTGACGCTCGGTATTCCACGCGTCAAGCAAGGAAACCAGTAAACCGCGCTGGGACAGGCATCTTGCAGCCACGGCCCTGTGGGCCGTCCTGTTCAAACTTTGCCGAAGATGGGGACGGCCCACAGGGCCGTGGCTACAATTCCAAAAGATGCCGCTGCCACGGAGCCAGCAGCGCTTCGCGCTGGCTAGCGTCCGCCACCACCGCATCGATCGCGTTTCGCGGTGCGATCAACGACGGCTCCAGCCCATGCGCATTCGCCACCGCATCGCGGCGCCGCCGCAATTCTTCCGCGGCGCGTTCCATTTCCCGTGTCGGCCGCGTTCCCCGCCGCCTCGGGCGCACTGGCCATTCGGACTCCGGCAAATTGAGGCCGCGTTCAGCGGCTTCGCGGAAACCCTGGCGCCGCCGCGCGGAAAAGTGCCGGTGATCGGGCACCTGCCCGGCAGCGAATTGTTCCGCGGCTTCGAGCAGCAGATGGTTCTGCAAAACATGGAACGCCGGCCGGTCCGCCGCCTGCGCTTCTCGGTCCCGCCACTGCCATAGCTCGCGCAAAACCGCGCAGGCCCGCCCGCCAAATTTTCCCGACCCGGAAATTCGCCACACTTCCTCGTCTCCGCGGGCGCGTTCCACCGCTGCTTGTTCCCGCGCGCGCTCACAGGATTGCTCGAACCACTCCAGCCGGCCGCGTTCGCGCAGATCCGCCTCCAATTTCTCGGCCAGCGGAAGGAGGTAACGCGTATCGTTCATGGCGTATTCCGCCATGTGGGGCGGCAACGGGCGTCGCGCCCAGTTCGCTTTCTGAGATCCTTTTACCAGCGTGACTCCGAAAAATTTCTCGACCAGCGCTTGCAGGCTAAACGATCGGATTCCCAGCAGGCGCGCCGCGATCACCGTGTCGAAAATCCGTGTCGCCGTGAAGCCGAGGCTGCGGCGCAACAGGCGCAAATCGAAGTCGGCTCCCTGGAGCACAATCTCCTTGGGCGTCAGCGCCGCGGCGAATGGCGCGAGATCGAGGCTCGCCAGCGGATCGACCAGGTAATCGTGCCCGGGAACGCTGACCTGGATGAGGCAAAGCTTTTCGAAGTAGCAGTGCAGACTGTCGGCCTCGGTATCAACCGCGACACGATCGACGGGAGCGAGTCTTGGGAGCAGCTCGGCTAGTTGTGAGTCGGTTTGAATCATGACTCAAAAACGAAGCACCAAGCTCCAAGCACCAAGCTCCAGAGAAGTTCCAAGCACCAAACAGCGAACCCCTGACGCGGTTTACCATTGGAGCTTGCTGTTTGGAGCTTCTCTGGTGCTTGGAGCTTGGGATTTGGAATTTTTCTTTTCATCTCAGTCCGCTGAGTAGCAGTTCTGCGTTCGTCTTCGTCGCGTTCAAATTATCGATCAGCTTCTCCATCGCCTCGATGGGCGGCAGCGCGGCCATTGCCTTCCGGAGCAACTGCACGCGCTCCCATTCCTCCGGGTGATAAAGCAAATCCTCCCGGCGCGTGGCCGATTGCAGGCAATGGATCGCCGGGTAAAGCCGCTTCTCCACCAGCGCGCGGTCGAGATGCAGCTCCATGTTCCCCGTGCCTTTGAATTCTTCGAAGATCACCTGGTCCATCTTGCTGCCGGTATCCACCAGCGCCGTCGCCAGGATGGTGAGGCTGCCGCCTTCCTCGCAGTTGCGCGCCGCGCCGAAAAATTTCTTCGGCTTCAGGAGCGCCTTCGCCTCGACGCCGCCCGACATCGTCCGTCCTTTGCCCGGCTGGAGTGAATTATAACCGCGCGCCAGCCGCGTGATGCTATCGAGTAACACGACCACGTCCTTGTGCTGCTCAACCAGCCGTTTCGCGCGCTCGAGCACCAGCTCGGCCACTTCCACGTGGCGCTTTGAGTTTTCGTCGAAGGTCGAATTGTAAACGTCGCAATCGACTTCGCGTTGCAGGTCCGTCACTTCTTCCGGCCGCTCGTCCACCAGCAGGATGATGAGAATGATTTCCTTGTGGTTCACCCGGATCGCCTTCGCGATTTCCTTCAGCAGAATTGTTTTGCCCACGCGCGGCGCGGCCACGATCAGGCCGCGTTGCCCGCGCCCAAGCGGCGTCAGCAAATCGACGGCGCGAGCGCTGATAGAATTCGTCTTGGAATTCTCCAGCATGATCCGGCCTTCCGGATAAAGCGGCGTCAGGCTGTCGAACGGCGTCGGCGCGGTCCATTCCGCGGCCGGGATCCCTTCGATCTCGATCACTTCGTCGAGCATGATCATCTTTTCGCGGTCGCGCGGCAGCCGCACTGTGCCGCGGATTTTTTGCGCAGGCTGGAGTTGGAACTGCTGGATGAACGCGCGCGGCACGCCCACGTCTTCCGGGACCGGAAGAAAATTTAATCGTGGCCAGCGCAGCACACCGAAGTTATCCGCGACGGGATCAAAGAAACCGGTCGTGGTTACCGGAATGTTCCGGCCCAGCGCCGCGCGGACCAGGTCAAGAATCAGGTGATGCCGCGAGCGACCTGGATAAACGCGCAGCTCAAAATCGCTGCACAGCTTCTCGACTTCCTCCGGCTGAAGCGCCTGGAGTTCGTTCACGTTCAGCGCCGCCGGCAGATTCGTCGGTCGCTCTTCTGTAGCGGCGGCCGTATCGGCCGCCTGAGAATCTGCTCTCACTGCGACCTCTTCCACGTGTGCCGTCTCCGGCGTTGATTCGTTCTCGTCCATTGAAATTCGCTCGACCCTGTAGCGGCGGTCTATGACCGCCGAATCGCCGCGGTATCCTTTTTCCAAAACTCCACCAGCAACCGCGCCTGCTCCTTCAGCACATCCAGCCCGCCGTTGTTCCAAACCACGTGATCAGCCCGGCCGATCTTCTCCGTCAGCGGCATCTGCGCGTCGATCATTTGCTGCGCCTCCGCTTTCCCCAGCCCGGTGCGCGCCATGAGCCGCTCGAGCTGCAATGCGGGCGAGCAGGCCACGACCACAACCCGATCGCACAGGGTTTCACCGCCGGTTTCATAAAGAAGTGGGATATCAGCAAAAAAAAGTTCCGCGGAG
>JBEEHI010000128.1:0-6330 GCA_041167305.1 Verrucomicrobiota bacterium | reverse complement strand
GAAGGAGCAAATGGCGACCTTGAAGACCGAGTGCAACAAGATGCACGAGAAGAAGGACGCGAAGGCGTAACCGTCAGACAACGCAATTTCGAAACGGCGATTCGGCGAGAGCTGGATCGCCGTTTTGCTTTACCGCAACGCCTGTTCGAGAAGATCTGCCAGGCGCCAGCCGGCCTTGTGCAATTCGCCGCGGACGACGCGGCCGGACCAATCGTAATACGAAACGCCGTCGGCGGATTTCTTTTCCTCGGCAATCCCCGCGGCCACGACCGAGCCGTCGTCCATCGTTTTCGCGACGATGTCTTTGTATTGGAGACGCTGGTGCGCTTCCCGCGCGAGAGGCAGGACCTCGTTCGCCCAGGTTTCGGCGTAATCCTTCAAGGCGACGCTCGAGGCCAGCCGCCAGTCCCTCGGCTCCTGCGCGAGGAATCCCTGGATCAAATCCTTCTTGGCGGCTTCGATCCTGGCGTGCCTTTCCTCTTTCGAGAGCGTCTCCGGCATGGGGGGCAAATTCGCCATCACCGTCTCGCTGTCCCAAAACCCGTGGAATTTTGAGTGGCGCGCCAGCTCGGTCCCGCCACTCGCGAGGTTGAGCGTCAAGGTGTTTCCGCCCTGGTCCTCGAGGCTGCCGGGCGCCTTGCCGGGATTTATGGGATGGCCTTCCTTGTCGAAAAACTCCGCGCCCACGTGGAGCGGCTGGTGGATGTCGCCCACGAAATGCGCCAGCAGAATCACAGCGATCGGCTTCGTGATCTTGCGCGCGTTGTCTTCCGGCGCCTCGCCTTTCAGGACCGCAATGCAGTAAGGGATCATGTGGACGATGTCCCATTTCGACCGGCCCACCGTTCCGTCCGCGTACTTCTCGCCGCCGACAATTGGGACGTCAGTGTAGTGGAACCAATGATGCGACGGCGTCGGAGAATTGAGGTTTTTGGTCGGCGGATTGGCGTGCCAGTAGTCGCGCAATTGCGCATCGATTCGCGGATGGGCGGAATAATGAATCGCGGCCGGATCATCCGGGCCGTTCTTGTCCCAGCCGCGAATTTCATCGGGAATTGTGGACGCTTTCTCCAACGTGATCCCATCCAGCAAGGCGGCGACCTTCTCGCCCGCCGGCGTATGCGCCAGCTTCTGGTCGGCGATCCCGCCGACGATTTCGTGGCCGACTGGGCCGTAACCGAACGCCAGATTTACCCAGAAAACGGCTGAAATGACAATACCCAATCTGGCGTAAAAACGCACGCAACCAATTGATGTGACACTCATACCATTACTTCTCCTGTAACAGAGCCGTCCGATTAACGCGCTCGCCCTTCATAAACACTGCCGAGACCGACGACAGCGCTCGGACATCCTGAAGCGGGTTGCCGTCCACGATCAGGAGTGTCGCCTCTTTGCCCTTCGCCACCGTTCCAATCCGCGAATCGGCTCTGAGGAGCTTCGCACCGTTCAGGGTCGCGGCTTGCAGAGCGACCTCGATCGGAATACCGGCGGCAACCCAAAGCTCAACCTCGCGTTGCACCGTCGGTCCGTGGAGCACGAGGAAGTTCCCCGCGTCAGAACCCGTGACCAGAGGGACTCCAGCTCGCCAGACCTTCAAAAGATTCTTTCCGCCCACTTCGAGCGACATCGGCCAATGCTTCAAGCCTTCGCGCATTTTATCCAAGTCCGGATTCGTCCCCGCCTTTTCCGTCCCGGAAAGCAATTCTTTCTGGGTGACCTGTTGAACGAGAGAGCGCTTGAGGGTGCTCATGTCGCTCCGCGCGAAGCTCGTCAGGCCTTCCACGACCGACAGCGTCGGGTCGTAAGCGATTCCTTTCGCTTTCATCTCGGCAATGGTCGCGTCGGAAATTTCGTCCACAAAAGAACCGTGCTCGATCGAGTCCGCGGGAAGCGCTACGGCATCGTCCACGTCGTGCGCGTTCCCGGTATGCACCGCAACCGGGAGATTCTTCGCGTGCGCCTCTTCCGTCACGGCGCGCAGAATGGTCACGTCCATTCGATTGAATGGATAACCGGGTGCGCCCGCCTCGAGGACACCCTTGATCGCATCAACGCGCTTGACCGCCAGCTCATCAACCTGCTGGCGCCCTTCCTCGGTTGATTTCGGCGTCCGGACGAACTGCGCGAGAAACGCGGGTCGCATCGGCTCCGGCAGGAATTTCCCGTACTCCGTGCCGTGTCCGCCTTCCGCGGTGAAGAGCGGGCCGCACAGGAACAATTCCGTCCCGAGTTTTTCGCCGCTGCCAAACAGCTGCCGGACTTTGAGGGTGTCATCGACCTTGTCGCCGGCACTCCGCACCGAAGTCACACCGCAGAAAAGGTAGGCCCGCATCTCCCGCTCGATCGCCTTCTTTTCGTCGAACTTCGTCCAGTCCTCGATGAACCCGCCGGTCGCACCCAAGTGCACGTGCACATCAATCAGCCCGGGCATCACGGTCTTGCCCGCGGCTTCGAAGACGTCCGCCTTCAACGTTTTCGCTTCCGGCGCGTTGCCTTCGTAAATTTCGGCGATCTTTCCGTTCTTGATCAGGATTGAAGCGGACTCGATTACCTTTCCGTCCCCGACAAAAACGCGGGCATTCTGGATCAGTAATGTTTTTCCACGCTCCATGTCGCGGGAGAGGATCCTGGCCTTGGCGAGATCCTGTTTACTCCAGGATTGGTAAATGCCGAGGATGAGGAATGGAGCGAGCGCGGCCAGCACCCAAAGCTTGGCGGAATTGCGCAGCTTCTCCTCTTTTTCCCAGCGGAAAAGTTTCGTCGCGATAAGCATGCCGATCAACGCGGTAACGATAAGCGCGGCGACCGACTGCCAATTCTGCACCACGGACTCGCCGTGCTGCAGAATTCCGCCGAGCCCGATCATCAGATAAGTGGCGGGAATGAATTGGGTGACGATTTGAAGCCAGTCGGGAAAGAAAGCGAGCGGGAAAGTCGCGCCGCTCAGGAAGAGCATCGCCATGTAGAGCGGCTGGATCAGGATGAGGCTCTCCTGCGACGAATTGACGACGGCCGCGATAATCAGCCCCATCGATCGAAACGCGACACAGGCGATAATCGCGAACAGAAAGAGCGACCCGAGATTCGGGGGCACCGCCATCCCGAAGAGGCGATTGGCCAGGATCAGAGTCACGATTAAGCCAGGCAGGTAAAGGATCACGCCCGTGACCATCGACGCGGCGAGCAACGGGACTGGCGTGATCGGCGTGACCTTGAATCGCCGCAACACATCGGTCTCGCGGTCCTGCACCGCGCGCATCCCGGCGCCGAACAAACCATTCCCGAGAATGCCGATGACCGTGACCATCGTGACGACGTAGATGATTCGCGACCCCTGCTCGGCATTCATCGAATAGCCGAAGACGAAAAAGAAAATGAGCGGGAAGAAGTAGTTGAAGAACAGCACCGAGCGATTGCGCAGCGCGAGCTTCAGATCGATTCGGGCGAGAGCGAGGAAAGCTTTCATTCGATAGTCGAGCTGCCTCCCCCCTGCGCCCTCGTTCCCAAGTTGCACTTGGGAACGGAATTTGTCTTCGAAGCTCTGCTTCGTCCGAGGCCGGATTGGCCAGCCGAGTCAGAGGAAGCGAAGCTTCCAAGGCCAAGGTGCGTTCCCAAGTGCAACTTGGGAACGAGGATGGCGGTGAGAGAGATTGATTTCGTCATTCGATCAATCGCGGAGCTTCTTTCCGGTCAGTTCAATGAAGACGTCTTCGAGCGTCGGACGGGTCAGGTGGACATCTTCGAGGTCGATGCGTTGGGCATCGACCCATTTCACCATTTCCACCAAAGTCCGCGCGGGGTGTTCTGATTGGACCTTAATCTGCCTGCCGTCCGCGCTCAACGTACTGCGAACGGCGTGCGGCCATGTCGGCAGCTCACCCTGCCAGGGTTGCGCCAGCGAGATATCGATCGCTGCCTGGTTGGCGCTCTTCGCCTGCAATTCGCGCGGAGAACCGCTGGCGATGATCACGCCGGAATCAATGATCGCCACGCGATCGCAGAGCCGTTCCGCTTCCTCGATGTAGTGCGTGGTCATCACGATCGTCCGCTTCTCGGCCTTCAGCTCCTCGATCAAATCGCGAATCTCGAGGCGGACTTGCGGGTCGAGGCCGGTGGTCGGCTCGTCCAGGAAAAGGAGCTGCGGATCGTTGATCAACGCGAGCGCGATGGCCAGACGCTGTTTCTGTCCGCCGGAAAGGGTGGCGTAGGCGGCGTCCTTTTTTTCCCAAAGCTGCAAACGTTTCAGGCAGGCGTCGCCGTCGATATTGCGAGTGTAAAACGCGCCGAAAAGCTGGAGCGCTTCGTGAACCGTGATTTTGTCGGGAAGGTTCGTGGCCTGCAGGCAAACACCGATCCGGTCCTTGAGCCGCTGCTTCTGCCGATCGGGATCGAAGTCGAGGACCTTCACATCACCGGCCGTCCGTGGCCGCAAACCTTCGAGGATCTCGACCGTGGTGGTCTTGCCGGCGCCGTTCGGTCCGAGCAAGCCGAAGACTTCCCCGGGCCGCACTTCGAAGTCGATCCCTTTGACGGCTTCGAAATCGCCGTACGATTTACGCAGACCGCGCACGTAAATCGCAAACTCGTGGTTCGTAGCCATCAGGGTGGAGGACGATTAGCGATGTGTGAGGTGTGCGCTACAACTTTCGGCGCAACAGGGAGCGCGCGGCAAGGAACGCCAGAGTGAGAACCGAAACCGCGACGCAGGCGAACTCGAACAGCTCCCCATGCTGCACGTAAAACGTTGGCTCCGGATTCGGGACAATCGCGACCTGGCCGGTCAACGTGCCTTCCGTGAACGGGCTGCCTTTTTCGTCCACGAGCATTTGCGTGATGCTCCCGAATTCGTTGATGAAACAAGTGACGCCGGTGTTGGCCGCGCGCACCATCGGCAGGCGGGTCTCGATGCAGCGAAAAACCGCGCTCGCCACGTGCTGCCGCGACCCGGCCGAACGCAGGAACCAGCCGTCGTTCGTGACGTTCACGAGGAGGTTCGCGCCGGCCAAAACAAATTGCCGCGTGAGATCGCCGACTGTGTCTTCGAAGCAAATCAGCGGGGCGACCCTCGCCTTGTCGTTCGTCATTTTGAAAACCGTATGCTCTTTGCCGAAAGCGAAATCGTCGGGCACCTGGTCGCCGACGATACGGGCGAGGAGGGGAATGGTGTGGCGGCCCGGGACATATTCGCCGAAGGGCACGAGATGAACTTTGCGATAAACCTGGATGCGCGCGCCGGCGCCTGAGACCAGCATCGCCGCGTTGTAAACGCCCGTTTCATCCAGATCGATCGTGCCGAGAAGCAGATCGGTTTTCGCGGACGCGGAAAAATCCATGACGAATTTGTGACTCAGCTCGTCGTTGAGAACCGGACCCGGCATGGAGCTTTCCGGCCAGACGAGAAGATCGGCGGGCGTATTTCCTTCCACGGCAGGACGACTGAGGCGCGTGAACAGATCGAAGGTCTTGTTCGCAAATTCGACGGTGAACTTTTCCTCGCGCGGGATGTTCGGCTGCACGAGCGCGACATTCAGCGGCTTGGACTCGCGGCGAACGCTCAAGGCATGAAGCCCGAATCCCATGACACCCATAATGCCCGCCATGGTCAGGGTGAGATCGAAATGCGGACGCATTGGTTTGACCTGCGTCTCGAGAATGAACCGGCGCACAGTTGCCAGGAGGATGACGTTCGTGAAGACCACCATGAACGATAGGCCGGCGACGCCGGTAAACTCAGCGATCTGGATCACGACGAGTTTGGCGTGCAACGCTGAGCCCATTGAGTTCCAACTCCAGCCTGAGAAGACAATGCCGCGCAGATATTCGTGCGCGACCCATGCCGCCGCGAGAAGGAAGGCGAGCCGCAAATTATTTATCGAGCTGAGCCACGGTGACCGGCGCGCTGGCGAGTCCGGCGATATCTCGGACCCGCTCGTCGTCATTATCTCAGGAAGCGAGCCATGTTCAGCCGCATATTTTTCGTTGAGCCGGCGCGAGACGGCATCCACGCCTTCGACCGGTTTCTCGCGCACCGTTCGCAAGCCGGGCCGAAGAAAACCGCACAACCAACTCCAGGCCGCGAAGTAGCACGCCATGTAGATGCCGACGAGGATCATGCCCGGGACCGTGACCGTGTAGAGCCACGAAAACACCACCCAGAAAAACGCGAGACCCGCGACATAACCCAGCAACAGGTCCCGCGACCAGCGCCGTTTCGATTTACCGCCGGAAAACCAAATCGCCGCCAGCAACGGCGTGAGCGCGATCCAGCAGAGCCAGTCGTAATTAAACGGCGCGAAGCATCCGGCGCAGAGCAGACCGGTCGCGATG
>JBEEHI010000127.1:0-24012 GCA_041167305.1 Verrucomicrobiota bacterium | reverse complement strand
CGCGGAACTTGGGAGCAATCGTGCCGGACATTGGGTCGAAGAAGGCTCGTCCTCGATGGGAAACATAACCGTCTGGTCGGCCGACGAACTGCAAAAAAGGATGGATCGCGGAGGCGAAGGCAGCATGTTGACCAATTCGAATCATCATGGCCAAATCGCCCACGGCCACTAGCCGGAAGAAATTTCGAAACTCGAATTCCGAAACAATCCCAAAACCGGGCAATTCGCAATGAGTTAAACGAAATCAGCGGCCCGTTTGGGACATTTCTCCGCTGCGGTCATTCGAACCTTGTTTCGGATTTCGATCTTCGGGATTCGGATTTCCAATTAATCAATCCGGCTTACCGGCTGCAAAATCACGCGGTTCACTGTGCACTTCACCAGGAACGAATAGGTTTCCCCTGGCCGCACATCCAGCGAGCCATACCACGAGTCGAACATCTGGCCCGGACGGCTCGCGTAAACATCATGCCGGCCCGGCGCAAGGGAGCGTTCGTAGACGTGCCCTTTGGCAAACGCTCCCGATTGCACTCCATCGATCCACACGGCAATGGGAACATTGATTCCCAATACCGGCGAATGTTTCATCCGAAGAACCCCGTTTGCTCCGCGCGAATAATATTCCGATGAGCCTCCCATGCTTTGTTTCGCGCCCGCGAAGAACAACGCGCCCACGGATAAAACCAGAACCACAACCGTCGAATTCAATCTTTTCATATCAAGTGAACCTCCGGTCTCAATTTAACACATTCTTCATGCGTTGGCAGAGCTGAAAAGTAACAGAATCCAAGGGATGCCCCACGAAGCTCTCCTCGTTCCCAAGTTGCACTTGGGAACGGTCCGCTTGTCTTCGAAGTTGAACTTCGCAGTGCGCGCGTTGAGAAGAGGCAGTGCAACTGCCCAAGGACGATTCCATTCCCAAGTGCAACTTGGGAACGAGGACGTTGAAGCCCGCTTGAGCGGCGTCGCAACTTAGCGCTTGCACTTCGCCAACGGAATCGCGTGCACTTCCCGAATGGCAATTGCGTCCATGATCGATCCCGCACTTCCACTGATCGATCTGCACCGGCATCTCGATGGCAGTGTGCGACTCGAGACGGTCCTCGATTTGGCGCAACAGCACGGCATAAAACTGCCGGCGTCGACGGTGGAGGAATTGCGGCCGCACGTGGTCGTCACCGAGCCGCAACCAGGCCTGATGGCGTTCATCGGGAAGATGCTCTGGATGACCCGCGTCCTTGCCGACGCCGACGCCTGCCGGCGTATCACCCGCGAAAACGTCGAGGACGCGAAGCGCGAAGGGATCGATTACCTCGAGCTGCGCTTCAGTCCTTTCTTCATGGCCGAACCGCACGGGCTCGATCCAGAAGCGGTCGTCGCTGCCGTCATCGAAGGAGCGGCTGAAGGCTCAGCCGCTACCGGCGTAAAAGTGAACCTGATCGGAATCCTGAGCCGCACGTACGGCGCTGACGTCGCACACAAAGAACTCGATGCGCTTCTCGCGCACCGCCAACATTTGGTCGCGCTCGATCTCGCCGGTGACGAAGCGAATTTTCCCGCGCCTCTTTTCACCGAGCATTTCCGGAAAGCTCGCGATGCCGGCTGGCGCATCACCGTTCATGCCGGTGAAGCGGGCGGACCGCAGAGCGTCTGGGAAGCGGTGAAACTTCTTGGCGCCGAACGGATCGGCCATGCCACCCGCGCGTTGGAAGATCCCGCGCTGATCGATTTCCTGCTGGAAAACGGCATCGCCATCGAAGCGAACCTAACGAGTAACGTCCACACCAGCACCGTCCCCGATCTGGCCAGTCATCCTTTGCGCCACATGCTCGCCCGCGGCCTCGTCGCTTCCATCAACACAGACGATCCAGGCGTCAGCGCCATCGATCTCCCGCACGAATTCGAAATCGCCGCGCCCGCCGCGGGGTTATCGGCGGAGCAAATTCGCCAGGCGCAGATTAACGCGCTCGAGACAGCGTTCCTGTCGAACGAGGAGAAGCGGAGGTTGCGGGAGAATCATCAAGGAACGGCGATTTGAAATCGCCGGTCTAGTTCATTGGAAAAATCATGGGGACGGGCAGCGTCCGTCCCTCCATTAGCGCTCGCTATTGCAGACTGTAAACTTCTACAACCGCGACACCCGTGGCCCCCCCGGAACCGCGCACAATCGCGGTGAACGGCGCCGGATCGAGGATGCGCACGATAGCTGACTCGCGCGGGTCGCTCGGTGGAATACCGCTGTCGATGATGGCTTGCTTGTTCGGGCTGTCCGTCCAGTTATCGTTTGCCTCGAGAAGAGCGCCGTTTCCGTCGTGTAACTCAAGATTGGGATCGGACAGCGCGCCCTGAACGCCGAAGTTAGTCAGGGACGGTCCGATAGCGCGCACGATTGCCTTCTGCGGGCTTGAGCCGACTACGATAAAGCCCCCGAACATGACGTTATCTCCGGTCTGGACAAACCCGCGGGCGGAAATATTCGCCAGCCTGGCGTCCGCGGCATAATCCAGGTCGTATACTTCCACGACGCCAATGCCGGTACCGCTGCCCGCTCCACGCAAAACCGCAGTGTAATTAGACGAGTTCGCCGGGAGAATGGCTACGATCGCGGATTCCAGGCTATTCCGAGGCGCAAGTCCGGTATCGAGGAGAGTCTGTTTGTTAGGTGAATCTACCCAGTTATCATTGGAATCGAGAAGCTGCTGGGACCCGTTGAAAAGCTGAAGGGTCGGATCAGCGAGCGCGCCTTGCACACCGAAGTTGGTTAGCGAGGGTCCGATCGCGCGAATAACCACCTTCTTCGGTTGCGTCCCGGTCACGATGAATCCGCCGAAAAGGACGTTCTCGCCGGTTTGCACAGCCATCCGGGTGGAAATCTGGGCAAGCGTCGGTGGCGGCGTCAGCACCAGGGAGATGTTGTCCGCATAACCATCGTCCGTAACGCCATTAGACCGGGTCATATCGACGAACACCTCGATACTTCGTGTCCCTACGGAAACGGTTCCCTGGTACGCGCGAGCCAGGAAGCCTGTTTTGCTCCCACGATCCGCCGGGGTCACCGGGGGCAGGTAAGCGCCGGAGCCAACTCTCGTCCCCGATTCATCCAGGAAGTTAAAAATGGCCGACGCGCTATCGCCGTCCGTGAAATATCCGCCCAGGTCGGCGGAGAAAGTAAAGGCAACCTTGCCAGTGTCTATTTGGGAGCCGATCGCCGAAACAGAAATCGTCTGGGTAGCAAAGGCGGAGGCGGCATTTCCGCCCGCGAAGAAGCCGTAGCCGTGATTCGCCGGGACCGTGTCGGTGGCCACGTTAGGGAAACCACCAGCGGCGTTATAAGGAACGGCAGTGAAGGCGGCCGAGGTGGACCAAAAGGGTATTCCGATTCTTGCGCCGGTAGGGGATCCCGCCGTCGTATCGGCATCGCCATTGACGATCAGGTTGCGACCGTAAAGCGAATTGGATATTGAGCCTTCATAGGCGCCAATATTGCAACCACCATTGCCTCGTTGCGCCCCGCGCTGATCCGTTGGCAGCGGCGCGCCGAATTGGTCCGTGCATTGCGCTGCGGGAACGGCATCAACCGCTGCGCTACCGGCAAACAACGCGCGCGTTTGGGTTACTCCGCCGTTGTCGTGCAGGGAATCAAGAAACGGGTTTATGCCGGTAATGTTATGAGCCGTAACGCCGGTGATCGTCGCGCCAGCAGTGAGGTTAATCAGGTTGTAGTCCTGCGAGGCGATTGTGCCACTGAGATCGCCCGGCGTTATTCCGGCGTAATTCGATACGACCAGAGTAGTTCTCAGGTTCACCGCTCCGCTACCATTTTTAATCCCACCGCCCGTGCCATTGTTCGCGCCATCGTTAGCCGCGAGATTCCCGGCAATGGTTGTGAAGTAAGTGAAGACCGTTGCTTCATTATAAATCCCGCCGCCATCACTTACCGCACTGTTATTGCTGATCGTGCTATTCAATATCGTTAGCGTCCCATTGGCGCTCCAGATGCCGCCGCCTTTACCAGAGGTCGCCACGCCGCTCCCTTGCAAGGTTTGATTCCCGCTGATCAAGCTGCCGGTTATGGTCATGGTGCCGTTATTCAGGATCCCGCCGCCATAGCCGCCACTGAGGGTTAGATTGCCACTAATAAAGCTGTTGTTAACGGTGGCGGTGCCGCTGTTAAAGATGCCGCCTCCGTTTCCACCCCCCTGGTTGTCGCTCACAACGGTATTGTTAAGGATAAGCGTCTTTAGGCTGACTATGCCTCCGCCAGAACTGCCGCTGGCGCTTCGGTTGCCGCTAACGACCGCGCTATTGAGGGTGAGCGAGCCATCACTGTTGATGCCGCCGCCGAAACTGGAGGAAGACCCATTTCTCACCGTGACGCCGGTCATTGTCACCGTGGCCGCGGATCCCACGCTAAGAACGCGATCGATCTTGTTTGCATCAATAATCGTGGTGGCCGCTCCGGCGCCCTGAATGGTCATCGACGCGGTGATGTTTAAGTCGCCGGTCAGCTCGTCGTTCGCGCCGGAAGGCGCGATCGTCAGGCCATAGGTCGCCGCGGGAATGACGATCGTGACACCGCCGCCCGGAAAATGATTCGCCTTCATGATCGCAGCCCGCAGGGTGCAGGTGCCGTTGTTCGACGACGTCTCACATTTCCCATCGTCGAGCGGGGAGGCTGCTGTGGCGTCGACCACACTGTTGACCGTGAAGGTGGGAGCAGCGGCGGCGTTTGGTAAGGTGAGCGCGCCAGTCGACCCCAGCAGTATCATTGTAATCAGCCCTGCAAAGTCACGCCTGCTTTTCATAAAAAAATGCCCCTTGAACTACCCCAGGTTTTTCACGGCCGTGTGAGGGGCGTTCGCGATTCATTCCTGAAACCGCGATAAATGTAAATCCTTTCCCAGAAGTCGGGCCGGCGCTGAACTCACCGCAGACGTTAAAGTACGCGCTGTCACCAGCGCATCGCCTTTCGTGGAAAGGTCCGCGACATGACAGCGTACGCGGCAACGCGTCAGGCCGTTCGGCCGCGCCGCTGAAAAATTTTTGCGCGGGTCCCAAAACGGGCCTAACTACACACATATGTCCGCGTACGAACCTGAGCCCGATCGGGTCTGGGATGAATACGAGTGGGAGCGGTTTCTCCAGCAGCAGGATCATAAGACGGAGAAATACATGGAGCTGCTCGAGAAGTATCTCGATCATCCGCAGCGCGACCAGATCATCGCGCGGGAGATGGGCTGGACGCAGTTGCTCAACGAAGAAGAAGGCGATTCCTGGAACGATGAAGTGGACGCGATGCTCGCCGAGGAATCCCGGGCGGTTAATGGCGAAACTGGCGATGCCGGTGAGCCGTCGGCCTTCGCGGACGGGTTCGAAGACCACACTTTGTATCGGGCGGCGTTCGCCCTGACGGTCTGGATCGATCAACTTTTCGACGACCAATCAGCGCTTCAAAATGAACCAGCAGCGGTGAAACTGGCGACGCACTCAGCGTTGGCCAGCGCCAAACTCGCGGCGGCCCTGAGCGACGACGACGTAGATGAGATCGGGATGACGATCGCGTATCTCAAGCGGGCGCTGAAGGCGATCACGGTTTCGATGGAAGCGGGCGCGCAGCTCCTGGCCGAGAAGCTCATCACGCCGCAACAGCATTCCGTCCTCCAACCACGCCTGTTCGAGGTTCGCGACGGGATTATCACCCTCATGGGGCAATATCGCGGCGAGTGGCTCCGCCGCTTCGGCAGCCTCTAGGACCGTTGAATTAATTAGCGGCTATTCCGTCCAATCATGCATACGGAAGCGACTCCGGCTCAGGCCGATGTCCCGGAACTCGATCTGGTGAAACGATGCCAGGCGGGGGACACCGAGGCATTCGACCAGTTGGTCACTCGTTACCGAACCCGAGTTTTTGGCATGATCTACAATATGGTACATAGCGAGCAGGACGCCTGGGACCTCGCCCAGGACAGTTTCCTGAAGGCCTGGAAATCGATCGGTCGATTCCGCGGCCAGTCGTCTTTCTACACCTGGATTTACCGGATCGTGACCAACGTGACCATCGATTGGCTGCGGAAGAAGCAGGTGAAAGGCGGCGGCGCGGAGTTCGATGATGCGGTGCAGTTGAAAGAGATCGATCCCGCGGCCCGAACGGTGCCGAAAGCGGATGCGCTGCCGCATCAGCGGATGGAACGCCAGGAAATCCGGGCGCGAATCGACGCCGCGATCCAGCAACTTTCGCCGGAACATCGCGCCGTGATTTTGATGAAGGAAACCGAGGACATGCAATACCACGAGATCGCCGAGACGCTCGGGTGTTCCATCGGCACGGTAATGTCCCGGCTTTTCTACGCCCGGAAAAAATTGCAGAATCTCCTGAGGGACCTCTATGAAAACGTTTGAAGAAAAGTGGACCGCGTGGATCGACGGCGAACTGACCGGCGCCGAGCTGGTGGAGTTCGAAGCGTCGTTGCCGGACAAGGCCGCGGCCGAGGCAGAGAAACATGAGGCCCAGAAACTCGGGACGTTTTTGAAGGAACATCTGGAGTGTCATGCGATGGGGAACGAAGAGTTCTTCCACCATCAATTGCGCGAGCGGATCAGCGCGGATGCGGGCGATACTCGGCGCGAAAGCGCGGGGAGCGGACGCGTCTGGTGGCCGATCGGGCGGCTCGTCTGGGTCGGTGCGACGGCACTGGCGATCTTCAGCGTCTGCACGTTTTTCGTGATGCGGGAACAACCGGCTGCGGACCAGTCGCAATATCTTTCGCAGATCTTGAATGCGCGGGTCGATCCGGCGATCAGCCCGAACGCGACCATCTCGATGTTTGAATCCAAAGAGGACAAGGTCACCGTCCTGTGGGTCGACGGCCTTCAGTCGCTTCCGTCGGAATACGCGTCGAAGTAATTCGCTGCCATGCAACGGCGCTCCATTCTTCTACTCAGCCTCGCGCTGGGGTTGATGCTCGGAGCGTCCGTCCCGGCGCACGGTTCCCAGACAGTCTGGAGTGGGCTCGTAATCGCCAACAACGCCGCGGAGCCGGAAGAAACGCCGATCGAATTGAAGCGCCTGGAAGGAACGCTCAAGGAATTGTTCGGCTACAACCAGTTCTCCGTCATTGGGCAATCGAAAAAAGCGCTCGTTACCGGCTCGGAAGATTGGATGGCCCAAAGCAAATATTTTTCTCTTCACGTCGATTCGAAGGAAGGCAACGATAAGATCGGTTATCGGCTCGACCTGAAGCTTTACCAGGAGAAGAGCCTGCTGCTGGAAACGGAAGCAAAACTGAGCAAAGCGAGCCCGCTGATCATCCGCGGCCCGCAGGTGGGCGACGGGCAACTGATCCTGTTGCTGGTGGTGCAGTGATGGAGGGACGACCTCCGCGTCTTCCAATTTCCTGCTCCTGATCCTGATCTTACTCATGATCCTGGTCTGAGGCCACGCGTGTTCAAAGATCAGGAGCACGATCAAGAGCAGGAGCAGGAAAGAAACGGCGATTGGGAAATCGCCGTTCCTTGTTTCCGCCGCGCGGCTTTGTTTAGTGGCGGGATGCGCTCACTGGCTTTCGCATCCGTAATTTCGCTCATGACCGTCATGACCTTGACCGGGGAGAAACCCTTCGATTTCGCCAGCACGCCGGGAAAACTGCCGAAGCAGGTTGTGCCCGAAGAGTACGCGGTCCGCATCGTGCCCGACAACGCCAAGCACACCTTCATTGGATCGGAAACCGTGACGCTCAACGTGCGCGAGCCGGTAAAGCAAATCGTCCTGAATGCGCTCGACATTAAGATCAGCAAGGCGGCCATCGACGAAAAACCGATCGCGGCGTCGGCGATCAAGTTGGATGAGAAGGAGCAGACGTTGACGCTCGCGGCGGAACTTGCGGCGGGAAAACATCAACTCGACCTCGAGTTTACCGGCAAGATTAACCAGCAGGGACAGGGTCTTTATTACGCGCCCTACCAAGAACAGGGAACGCGCGCCAAGAAGATCATGCTCGGAACCCAGTTCGAAGCAACCGACGCGCGCCGGCTGTTCCCGTGCTGGGATGAACCAAGCTTCCGCGCACGGTTCCAGTTGACGGCGGTAGTGCCGGAGAACTTCACAGCGGTGTCGAACATGCCGGTTGAAAAAGAGACGAAGGTGGCCGGCGGGAAGGAAATCCGTTTCGCCGCGACGCCGCCGATGTCGAGCTATCTCAATGTTTTTTGCGCCGGCGAGCTGGACGCGATTCAAACCAAAAAAGGCGAAGTCACGCACGGCATCATCGCCACGAAAGGCAAAGCGGAGATGGGCCGCTACGCGCTCGAAAGTTCCCAGCAAATCCTCGAATACTTCAACGACTACTTCGGCCAGCCGTATCCCCTCCCCAAGCTCGACCACATAGCGGCCCCCGGCGGGTTCGGCGGCGCGATGGAGAATTGGGGCGGCATCACCTACTACGAATCGGTGCTCCTGTTCGATCCCGAGAAATCCTCCGCCCAGACGAAACAAAACATTTACGAAGTGCTCGCGCACGAGACGGCCCACATGTGGTTCGGCGATCTCGTGACGATGGCGTGGTGGGACAATCTCTGGCTCAACGAAGGGTTCGCTTCCTGGATGGGGACGAAGTGCACGGCGAAGTTCAATCCGGATTGGGAAGTCTGGCTAAGCAAGAGCACCCCGCGCGATCCGATGCGGCGTGGCGGCATCGGCAAGGAAGGCGCGCTGGAAGGCGATGCGCGTTCCACCACCCATCCGATCCAGCAACCGATCGCAACCGAAGCGGAGGCGAACAGCGCTTTCGACGACATCACCTACCGAAAAGGAATGTCGTTCATTCGAATGCTGGAAAGTTTTTTGGGCGAAGATGTTTTTCGCGACGGCATCCGGAAATATATCGCGGCGCACAAGCTCTCGAATTCCACGACTACCGACCTTTGGAATGCGCTCGGGGAGGCATCAGGCAAACCGGTGGTTGAAATCGCGGCGGCCTGGACGGAGCAGCCCGGTTTTCCCATCGTGATGGTGGCGCGCGATGCCAGCGGCAAGATTACGCTGACGCAGGAGCGGTTCACGGTGCACTTCGACAAGGCGCCGCCACTCGAATGGAAGATTCCTCTCACCTACGAAATGCCGGGCGAACCAGTGGCGGCCAGCCTGCTCATGACTTCGAAGTCGATGGAGCTGCCGAATGCCTCGGGCGATCGCGCGATCAAACTGAATGTCGAGGGCGCAGGAAATTATCGCGTCCAGTACGACGAAGCGTCGTGGAAATTGCTGGTCGCGGACTTGCCGAAGCTCAGCGTGCCGGACCGCGTGAATCTGCTGGCCGACGCGTGGGCTCTCGTGCAGGCGGACCGCGCGGCAATGCCGCTCTATCTCGATCTTGTCGAAAAATTGCCGACGAAAACAGAATTGGCCGAGCGCGAGCAAGTCATACACGTGTTCGATTTCATCAACCGGTTGCTCGCGGGCGAGGCACAGCGGGACCAATTTCAGAAATACGCGCGCTCGATCTTGCGGCCGAGCTTCGACCAGGTTGGCTGGGAGCCGAAGAGCGGCGAGCCGGCGAAAATCGGATCGCTTCGCGCCAGTTTGATCAAGGCGCTGGGCGATCTCGACGACAAAGAAGTGATCGCCGGATGCCGCGAACGTTTTCAGAAATATCTCGCCGAGCCGAAGTCGCTCGCGCCCGACTTGCGGCCTTCGGTTTTCGCGGTGGTTGGCCGTTACGCCGACGAAGCCACCTGGAACAGGCTGCATGAGCTCGGTCTGAAAACTACGAGCATCGAGGAGAAGCAGTATTATTACGACGCGCTGGCCTGCGCGACCGACTCGAAACTTGCAGAACGGACTCTGCAAATTTCCCTCGGGGACGAATTGCCGACCAGCCGGGCAATTTTTCTGGTCGGAAAAGTCGCGCGCCAAAGCGAACATCCGGAAATTGCGTGGCCCTTTGCGAAAGCCCACATGAAACAACTTCTGGCCAAAGCGGACGCCTTGGGCGCGAACAGTTACGCGCCGGGCTTGTTCACGTTTTTCTCCGATGCGGCGCGCATTGCCGAGCTGGAACGCTACGCGAAATCCGATTTGCCGGTTACGGCCACGAAAGCGGTGGCGAAGGCGGTGGATGAAATTGGATTCCGCGCGGAACTAAAACCGCGCTTGATGACGCAGATCGCCGGCTGGATCAGCGAGGCCTCGAAGGGTCACTAACTGCTGTAGCCGCGGCGCTCTGTCGCCGCGTTCCGGGCGCGCCGACTGAGCGGCGCGGCTACACCGCCGGTCGCTCTGACGGGGGGACAGTGGGAATGAGTCGCGCGGCGCGGTTCGCTTCTTCCTCCTGGATCAGCGCTTTCGCGTACTGCCAGCCGGCAATCGCGCGGCTGATCAGGAAGAAAGCGAGGATCACTATCCAGAACGGTTCCGCCCAGTGGAAGAGCCAGGCCATCGCCGCGAGGACGACCGCCCCGACCAGCCCGATGACGCTGGAGATTTGGAGGCTGCGAATTTCACCCAGCGGGAACCAGAGTAGCGAGCGCAGGATCTGGCCGCCATCGAGAGGATAGATCGGAAGCATATTGAAAATGAGGAGTACCAGATTGATCCCGAACACCTGGCCAACAAAGCGTCCGAAGTCGGTCGGGGCGGCGTCCATCGCATTGCCAAACACGACAAACGTTATGTAGAGAATTGGAAAGAGTATCACATTCACCAATGGGCCGGCGGCGATGCTCCAGAGCATGGCTCCGGGTCGGCGCGGCGGATTGACGAACGCGATTCCGCCCAGGGGCCAGAGAACGATGCGATCCGCAACGCCGCCAGTCTGGCGGCAAGCAAGGGCGTGACCAAACTCGTGGATCAGCACGATGGCAAACAGCGCGACGTACTCCCAGGCCGCCCAAATCGGCGATTCATAAGCACCCATGCGGCGGCTATACTGGTACGCCGCGACGAGGAACCAGGTAAAGTGCAGGTAAACCTGGATGCCGCTGAATTTGAAGAGACGAATCGTGCCGCCCATGACGAGGGCAAACCTACAACCGAACGCGGGCGAGCGCGCGGTGTTTTCCTGTAGCGGCAGGCGTGTCGCCTGCACATCCTCGCGATGCGGCCGGCACGGCCGCCGCTACAGGGTCGTGGGCGCGGCCGTGTCCTGCGAAACCAGGAAGCGCATCGGCAGCATGTGGGATTCGAAGAAGCCGTGGCGCTTGAAGAAATTCTGGGAGCGCAGCTCCGGCCGATCTGTGAGGAGCGTGATGCGAAGGAATTTTTTCTGCTTCGCGAAATTGATGGCGTACTCAAGTAATTGCGAGCCGTAGCCGTGGCCGCGGAACGAGTCGTGCACGACGAGATCTTCCAGGAGGATGACGAAGCCGCCTTCGGCTGTGCTGATTGTGAAGAGGAGATTGATCATCGCCACGATCGTGCGGTCGCGCCGGAGGACGAAAACCCGGCCGCGATTGGGCTCCTCGAAGATGAGGCGAAGACCCTGGAGCTGCTTCTGTTTGTTGGGGCGGAAATCCTTTTCCTCGCTGAATAGCTCGCCGAGAAGATTCGACAACTCGTCCAAATCTTCAAAAACCGCCGGCTCGATTACGACTTCGCTCATGGGGTGGCCTCGTTATTCCACAAACCCCCTGCTCTGGCAATGCGCGATGTGTTCCCCTCCTGCTCCTGATCATGATCATGCTCCTGATCCTGTGAGAAATCGACGCTGGCCGAAAGGATCATGAGCATGATCAAGAGCCGGAGCAGGAATTGACAGAAGCGAAGCTGCCCGTAAGGTAGCCGCTCTTCAACAGCCTACGGTATGAAACGGACACTTCAGCGCTCGAAGCGCACCCGCAAACAACAGCACGGTTTTCGCGCGCGCATGAGCACGAAAGGCGGACGCGCCACGCTCGCGCGGCGGCGTCAGCGCGGTCGGAAGCGTCTGTTGCCGAAGGGCGCGGAAGTGCATTTCGCGCGTCACACCCAGGCTTAAGCGCTATCGGCGCAGCGCGCCGAGAGTTCCGGCATAACCCGTCAGTTCCAGGTAACCGCGCCCTTTGACCGCGTTCCCGTCGCGCGAACCGCTCGCATCAATTGCTCCCTCCCAATAAGTAATCGGGCCTAGCTTCAGCTCCTGATCCTCCAGTGCGGCTTTGATCGTGAACTCAGCGTGCAGAGCGGGAAGCGAAACTTTCCAACCGATCGGATATGGCGCGCCGCTCGCCTTGCTTTTCCAAAACACGACCGGCGTCATTTGAAAATCGGACGCTCGTAGATGAGTCGCGGTTCCATCGGGCGCGATCCATGTCCCGCTCGAGCTGCTGTCTTGCTGGCCGTTCTCGAGCCGCATGCGATAGAGCATCAGCTCGGCGCCATCTTCCCATTGCAGGCAAAGCCAATCCCAACCCACCTCCCCTTTCCCGAGCTGGCTGCTGGACCATTCGTGATCGAACCAGCTCTCACCCCGGAGCGCGCGCGCGTTGCCATTCACAGTCAGCGACCCCGACGTTTCGAGGCGCGGAATGGAATAGTAATGCGAGGCGCTCGATCCGCCGGCGGCCTTCACGCTCACGTCATTTTCTCCGTGAACGACCGGCGGTTTCGCCGGCCGCAAATCGAGATGGATTGCGCCGGCCGCGCCCGATGCGGTCAGTTCGAAAATGTCATCTCCTTTCGCGATGAGACTCCAGTTATCGATCCACGCCAGGCGCTGCCCATCGTCGAACCCCGCTTCACCGAAGGCGCCGCGACTCGTCTTTTGTTCGAAGCGAAACTGCTTGCCCCCCACGTCGGTGATCGCGAAGTGCGCGAACTTCAGATCGTCCACAATAAAACGCGAAGCGCTCGGATCCCGCTCCGCCGTCGGCTGGATTCCCTGGCGGAAGAAGGTCAGCTCGTAACCGAAGCGATGGCCATCCTGGTCGAACAGATTGCCGGTGAAGTACCACCACTCGGTTTTGAATTCGCGGTGCGCGTGGTGGTCTCGTGGAAATTCGAATTTCCAGCCTGGCTCTGCGGTTCGCCAATCAGCCGCGAACGCGGAAAGCGCAAGCAATGCTATTCCTGTAGCCGCGGCCCTGCTCGCCACGCCGAAGCGATGCGAAGGCGGGTGGGCCGCGCGAGATCGGCAATGCCTCCACGCGCGCCCCCGCGCTTCGCGCAGCGAAGCGGCTACAGAAGAGTTGCTATTCATTGCGCAGGTTGTCGGCCAGCTCCATCCGGCTAGCTCGCCACGCGGGGACGATGCCGGCGATCACCGCAGCCGCCAGGATCCAAATCGGCGTGAAGGCGAGGCTTTGCCACGGAAAGGCGAGGTGAATCGTCCAACCGAAGAACGCGCGATTAATCACGCCGGTCAAAACCACGGAGAGGCAAATTCCGGAAACGGTTCCAATAACGGCCGCGAGCGTTCCCAGCATCGCGGTTTCGGAAAGCAGAATCTTCCTGATCTGGCCGGCGCTGGCGCCGATCGCACGCAGGATCGCCAGTTCGCGCTGACGTTCCGTGATCAGGATGGTGAGCGAAAGAAAAATGCCGGTGATCGCGACGAAGAGCGAGATCGCCAGAAGAACGTGCGTGACGGCAAAGGTCTGGTCGAAAATCTCAAACACCCGCCGGCGCAATGCCTGGTTTGAGAAGATCAGAAACTGCCGGTCGCGACTGAAAGCGGCGCGGAACGGCTTCGTCACTTCCGAGGCGGCATGGCCGTTCTTCAAATAAACGGCGAGGCTGTGGACCCGATTGTCGCGCCAGAAGCGGGCGAAGTTTTCCACGCTCATGTAAACGATACCCTGGTCGCGAGTGTAGTCGAAGAAAACGGCGGCGATGGGAAATGACTTCGGCCCTTCAGTCGTGGGCAGCTCGATCGTGTCGCCTTCGCCAACATGATGACGGTGTCCGAAGCTTTCGGAAACAAAGACGCAAGGTTCTTCGTGGAACCGGCGCATCAACGCGGCAGGATCGCCGTGCAGGAATTGAAACTTTCGTCGCGCGCCGGTGATGACTGCCATTCCGATGGTCGTGTCGCCCATCGGCAAATCGACTTCGCGAAACGTATCGACCGTCTCTACCGCGGGATGCTTTGCGAGGAATTCGAAAGCCTCCCGCGGAACGAACGCGTTTGCGGAAACTTCGTTCGACGCGGGCGTGATGAAGAGATCGGCGAGCAGCGTCTGGTTGATCCAGACTTCGATGGTCTTGCGAAACGAAAACACCATCACTGTGACGCCGACCGTCATTGCGACGGCGACGGCGAGCGCGGCGACCGTTACTGAATTGCGCAGGAGAGAGAGCGAGATATTCGCCGCGGCCAGCTCGGTCGCGATTCGGCCGCTCCGGCGGCGCGGACGAACACCGCGCAAGAGTCTCCCCGCTGCTTTGCTGAAATGGAACATGACGCGCGGCACGAGAAGGGAGAATCCGGCGAGGACCAGAAGTGCGGCGCCGAAGCCGAGCCAGCGCGGACCGGCAGCAAGCGTCAGATACGAAAAGATGGCCGCAAGAAAAACGCAGACCAATCCGCCGGCCAGCCAGGCCAGTGACGGATTCACGGAGCGCTCCAGTCTGGTTCCGACATGCAGTGCCTCGACCGGTTGTTGTTTGGCCGCGGCCTGGGCCGGAAACCACGCGGAGGCAATGACCGAGCCGAGGCCGATCAACCAGGCCAGCGCAAAAGTCCACGGCTGGAGCGCGATCTCGCGCACGCTCACCAGGACATAGAGAGACGAAATCGTCGTGGAGACCGCGCCGATGAGTAATCGCGCCAGCATCACTCCCCCGATCAGCCCAAGGAAGGAACCGATCGCGCCGAGAACGATGGCTTCGGCGAGGAACAACATCCGGATTTCGTTTCGGGTCACGCCTAACGAACGCAGGATTCCGATCTCATGTTGGCGGCGGACGACCGAGGCCGAGACAGTGTTGTAGATCAGAAACATTCCGACCAGCACCGACACCAGGCTCATCATGGTCAGGTTCAGCTCGAAACCGCCGAGGATCTTGTCCACCTCCTCCGTGCGTTGCGCCGGCGGGACGACGCGCGCGTTCTTCGGGAGAAACACACGCAGCGCGGCGATCGTGGCCTCGCGTTCGTGCGAGTTGGCCAGTTTCAATTGGATGACGCTGAGCTCCCCGCGCCGCGCGAAAAGTTCCTGGGCCCAGCCGATATCCATCGCCGCGAAATGCGGATCGAAAGTATCGTCCTTGCGAATGAGGAATCCGATCTTCAGCTCGCGATCGACCATCCCAATGCGTGTCCGGATCTTGTCGCCTCGCCTGAGAGGATGCTGCCGAACGAACTCTTCCGAAACCGCGACCGAACCAGGCGGGCCCAGCCACTTCTGGATATCGAGATCGCTGCTGTCGAAGTTCGCCGGCTCAAATGTCCGGAACGGGCCGTTGGTGAAAATGTCGATCCCGAGGATTTCCAAATAATCCCCCGGGAAATCCGGCAGCGCGACGAAACCCTGGACGATCGGCGTTGCCGCCGAAATGCCTGGCACTGCCGAAACCTGCGGCAGGATCGTTTCCGAAAGCTTTCCTCCCGGCGCCGTGATTTCCAGCTCCGCCTTTCCGGCGACGAGATCGACACTGGCCGCGAACGCGCGATTCGCACTGTGATTCGCGATCTGGGTCGCGAGGTAAACGGCGACGCCAAGCGCGACACTCAGGATATTCAGTAGCCCGAGCAACGGATGCCGCCGGAGATAACGCAAAACGTGCCATCGGAAAATCCGCAGATACTGTGGCCACATTCGTCCCATGTCCCCAACAAGATACTCACTCCCTGCGCAAAGCTTGCCAGCGAAAGGTCGCGGCCTCTCGCCACGCGTCCCGATTCTTGGAAACTTTGTTGCGCCGAAATCGTAGAACAGGACGCAGGAGAGAACGAACTGCTATATGCCAGACTACCTAGTTGGATTGGCGAGTTGGGGCGCTTCCATCGCGCCATTTCTGCTCGACCATCTGAAGGAACGTCCATATGAGGCCGGGAGTTTCCTGGTCGGCCTCGTGGGGGTGCCTGTTCTAATTTGGCATGTCAGGGGGGTTCACAAGGGCATTGAGACTCAAACCCGGAACATTCAGGCCCAGACGCTCGGCTGCCTCTACAATCACTACTTCACTCTGTGTCGCACCTTGTTACGGAGGCCCCATTTACGAGGTTACCTTTACGACGGCGTGGCCCTAAAGGCCGACCCAGCCGATGACAAACGCCGCTCACAGGTCAATACCGTGTGCGAGATGATGACCGGCCTGCTCGAGCACGCGGTTCTGCAACGGCCGAATATTCCGCGGGATTCCTGGTCGAACTGCTGGGAGCCCTATCTGAAGGAGATGTACAAGAACAGCGATTCCGAGCTCGCGGGATTCTTCGGGAAGAATCGACATTTTTATTCGACGGATTTTCAAAAGGTCGTCGACCCGCTGCTCGCGACGAAGAACGATGGCTCGCCCGCGCCGGAGCAAACTGTTGCGACCCAAGTTTCCCCTGCCGGCGCGCCTCCCAACACTGGTTGAGCGTGAGCTCGTACGGCCGGCTTCGCAAAACCTCGAGACAAACATGAAGGAACCGGGAGGAGGTAAAGTTAGAAGATCACCTACCCTTTCAGTTACGCCTCGCTCGCGGCGGGAAATTCTTGAGCCGATTCCAATCCGCGCCCGGCCGTTGCCGCAATTTGTTGCCGCGCGAGGGCTTTTCACTTCGAGTCAGTGCAAAACGCTGCTCGAGAAAACGCGGTTCTATCGCAGCGACAGTGAATCCTTCGGACGCCGGGTAGACATCTCTTACCTCAAGCCGGAGCAGTTCGGCTGGGTCTTTGCAAAAATTGCTTCCGTCGCCAGCCGGAAGAATCTGTGGGGTCTGGCGCTTTCGGCAATCAGCGAGCCCATGCGGATTCAGCGCTACCGAAGGAGAGACTACTCCGATCCACACTCGGACTATGACTACGCTACTCCCGATCACTCGAAGCTCACCGTTATCGTGCCCCTCGTGGATCGGCGAGACTGGGAGGGAGGCATGCTCGAAATCGGCAACTCCTTTCTCGCCCCCCGCATGCAGCAAGGGGACGCCGTGATCTTCCCAAGCTTCAGCCTGCACCGTGTAACGCCGGTAACCAGCGGCGTCAGAATCGTCCTGTCCGCCTGGATTTCGGGACCTCCGCTTCGTTAAGGAAACCGGCTTACAACGCCGGGTTGATTCGCGGGAAAACTGCGGCAAGATAGCGCTCTTCCCGAACGCGAAACGCACCGCTAGCTCAATTGGCAGAGCAAGTGACTCTTAATCACTGGGTTGTTGGTTCGATTCCAACGCGGTGCAGTCTCGCCCAAATGGAGCCGGCACGCCCTCGTGCCGGATGAGTGAAGCGTCGTGGACAAACGGCCTGAGGGCAGGCCGTCTCCAAATCCTGCGCGTCAATCGATGTAACGCTGCGCGATCGGCATCCGGCGGCCGACACCGAAAGCGCGGCTCGTGACCTTGATTCCCGGCGCGGCCTGCTCGCGTTTGTATTCGTTGATGTCCACGCGGCGCTGCACCCAGCGCACGGTTTTTTCCACGAATCCGTGCGCGACGATATCGCGCGCGCTCAGGTTTTCCTCGACGTAGAGGCGCAGGATTTCGTCGAGCACATCGTAGGGCGGCAGAGTGTCCTGGTCTGTCTGGCCCGGTTTCAATTCCGCGCTGGGCGGTTTCTCGATCGTCGATCGCGGAATGATCTCGCGGTCCCGGTTCATCCAGCGCGCCAGTTCATACACCATCGTCTTGGGCACATCGCTGATGACGGCGAGGCCGCCCGCCATGTCGCCGTAGAGCGTGCAATAACCGACGGCCAGCTCGCTCTTGTTGCCGGTGGAAAGCACGATGTGGCCGAACTTGTTCGAGAGCGACATCAGCATCATGCCGCGTAAGCGCGCCTGCATGTTCTCCTCGGTCGTGTCTTCCGGCAGCCCGGCGAAAGTCTCTGTGAACTGCGCCTTGAACGCAGCGAACGCATTCGCGATTGGAATCTGCAGGCATTTGATTCCGAGATTTTTCGCGAGGGCGAGCGCGTCCTCGATGCTGCCGCGGGACGAATATGGACTCGGCATCGAAACGCCGACGACGTTCTCGGCGCCCAACGCGTCCACTGCGATCGCCGCGACCACCGCGGAATCGATTCCGCCACTTAATCCGAGCACCGCCGACTTGAATCCGCATTTCGCCAGGTAATCGCGCACGCCTAACGAGAGTGCGGCGAAAAAATCGGCGCTCCGTTCCGGCTCCATGAACTGCACCGGCTGCGCCGCGCCGGAATCGATGATTTGTTCCGCCATCTGAAAGCCCGGTAGTTGCGCGATCAACTCGCCGCCAGCGTTCACCGCGATCGAGTTGCCATCGAAGACAAGCTGGTCGTTTCCGCCCACGGCGTTGCAATAAAAGATCGGTCGCTTGTGCGCCTGCGCGAGCGCGGAAACCATCTCGCGCCGGACCGCTGGTTTGTTCAGGCTAAACGGGGAGGCGCTCAGGTTCAGAATAATTTCCGCCCCCTGCTCTACCAGCGCGCGGACTGGCTCGACGTCGTAGAACGGCCGCGGCAGGTAATGTTCGGTCCAGATATCCTCGCAGATCGTGACGCCGATTTTTTTCGTTCCCAGGAGCAGCGGCACGGAGTTGCAGCCGGGCTCAAAGTAGCGGTCCTCGTCGAACACATCGTAGGTGGGGAGGAGCGACTTGAAGGTTTTCGAGATTGGCGCGCCGGGCTGGAGCAATGCGGCCGCGTTGTGAAACGGCTTCCCGCGTCCCTGGTTCCGCTCCACGTAACCGACCAGCAGCGCCGCGCTCCGCAGCCGCGCCTGGAGTTTATCGAGCACCTCCAGATTCTGCGGGACGAACCGCGACTTGAAGACGAGGTCCTGCGGCGGGTAACCGGTAATCGCCAGTTCCGGCGTGAGCACTAATTCCGCGCCGGCGTCCGCGAGCCGCTCATAGGCGCCGAGGATTTTCTCATAGTTACCGTTCAAATCGCCAACGGTCGGATTAATTTGGGCGAAACCGATCTTCATAGCACGCCCCGCAAACTATGTGCGGGCACGGCGTCGGCAACCTCATGCTCCTGATCCTGATCCTAATCCCTCCCTGAAAGCTATGATCGCCCCCAGGATCATGAGCAAGATCATGATCAGGATCAGGATCAGGATCAGGAGGTTGCTGTAGCCGGGATCGGTGATCCCGGCCGGATTACGGCTTCCGAAAGCCGCCAGGGACCGTGTGCTTATAGCCCTTGTTCAGAGCATCATCGGCACCGGTCACGAACATTTTCCCCCATTCCAGAAGGGCAGCCGCGAGGAATCCCGCGATCGCGCAGATGATGACTTTCTGGAAAAAGGTGGCGTGCATGGGCCGCTTCTAGGAAGCAGGAGCGGTGCCGCCGAGCTCTGCCGAGCCGATGCAGATTGTAGCCACGGCCCTGTGGGCCATCAGAATCTCCGAGTCACGCCCCGACGGGCCACAGGCCCGTGGCTCCAGGTTACCAAAAACCCCATTGCCGGGTCTGCATGACCCACAGGCCGAGCAACAGATTAGTAAGCGCGTGAGCCACCACGCAGGCGGCAAGGCTGCGCGTCCGATACGCGACGAGATTATAGAGTGCGCCGCAGATGAAAGCCGGGATCCAATCCGCCAGCGAATGGGCAAACCCGAAGCCGGCCGTGACGGCGATGAAGGAGAACCAGGAAAAGGTGCCGATAGCGACCGTGCTGAACTTTTCGCTGATGAAATATCGCAGCACGAACCCGCGCCAAAAGATTTCCTCAACGAACGGGACGACGATAACGAGACGCAGAAACCGGAACAGCACCACGCTCCAATACATCGCCGGCTGCCCGGCGAAGCGTTTGGGATCAAACCCGGTCAGCCGCGGCGCGAAACCGAGGAACTGTTGCGGCGCGATCCAGAGAATAAAAACCGCGATGCCGATCGCGATCGCGAACCAGACTTTTCGCGGCGCGCGCAATTCGTAATCGCGCCAGAACCAGAGAACGAGCGCGGCGCAGAGCAGCGTTTGTGTTGGGTAAATCCAATACTCCGGCGCGGCCAGCCAGCCATTTCCGCCCGGATTTCGGAGTGTCTCCCCCAACCCCAGGAGCGTCAGGAACACCGCCATCGGCAAGGTAAAAGCAACGAGTTTCCTTATCGTTGGGGCCGCCGGTTCAGAATCCATTTGTGTTTCGGTCGATTGGTTAAGATTCTTTGTCGATGAATCCCCACGGCAACGGCAAGAACGAACCGCCGGATCCGGAACAGGTTTTGCGTCTCGTCGAGATCGATCTCGCCCAGCAACGCGCCGCCCGGCAGCGGGCGGGCTCGCCCTACCGCGCCTTTCGCCTGGCCAGTTTCATTTTCCTTTTCGCCGTCTTCATCGGCGTCGCGCTCGCTTTCTATTACGTTTTTGTCTCCGGCGGGCTCGACGACTTTCGCTCCCGCAAGCAGACGAACGCCACCGCTACGCCCTCCTCGCACGCACCCTGATGAAGGATCGACCAAACCCGCCGCGCGAAACCGACGAGCGCTACCGCCGCTTCGTTACGGAGGATTTTACGGGAATGCTCGTGATGCGCACGGACGGCCAGATCGTCACCTGCAATCCCGCTGTCGCCGGCATCTTTGGTTTCGATTCACTCGAAGAAGCGGTCTCCGCGAATTTCTTCGCGTTTCTCCGCAGCCGCCAGGACGGAATCGAATTGCTCGAGACCGTGCGCCAGCACGGAATGGTGGACCGGCACGAGATGGAGATGACGCAGCGCAATGGCGACCCGGTCTATGTGGTCGCCCGCCTGATCGGAAATTTCGTGAATGGCGAGCTGACGGAGCTGCACGTCTATCTCTTCAACGACACGAAACGGAAGCGCCTCGAGCAGCAGCTCGTCCAAGCGCAGAAGATGGAAGGGCTCGGCACGCTGGCGGGCGGCATCGCGCACGATTTCAACAACATTCTCGCGATCATTCTCGGCTACACGAACAAGCTAGAAAGCGCGCACTCGAAGCCGCACGAATTCCCGGGAGCGATCAAGGTCATCAAGGAAGCCGTCGAGCGCGGCGCGGCGCTCGTGCAACAGCTCCTCACTTCCGCGCGCCAGACCGAGGCGCGCTTTTCTTCCGTCGACCTCAACGCGCTCGTGCGCGAGCTGGAGAGCATGTTGCAGGCGACGTTTCCCAAGACAATCAACTTTAACCTCGAGCTTGCGCCCGACCTGCCGGTCATCACCGCCGATAAGAGCCAACTCCACCAGGTCCTGTTGAATCTTTGCGTGAACGCGCGCGACGCCATGCCTGCCGGCGGCACACTCACGCTCGCTACTTCGATCACTCCGGGCCCGGAACTCACCGAGATGTTCAGCGGCGTGACCGCGGATACTTATGCCTGCATCCGCGTGCGCGACACTGGCCTCGGCATGAGCCGCCAGGTCAAGTCCCACATCTTCGAGCCGTTCTTCAGCACCAAGGAGCGCGGCAAGGGAACTGGGCTGGGGCTCTCGGTTGTTTACGGCGTCGTCAACAACCACCGCGGTTTCGTCCAGGTCGAGAGCGAGCCCGGCGCCGGCACGAGTTTCATCGTTTATTTACCGGTCAAACATCTCGCCGCGGAGCAGCTCGGCGGCGACCGAACCGGTGTGCCGCGGCAAGACATCCCGCAAACCATCCTGCTCGTGGAAGACGAAGAAATGCTGCGCGAGCTCGGCGTTTCCATTTTGGAAAGCGAAGGGTTCCGCGTCCTCGCCGCGAAAGATGGCGTCGAAGCGGTCGCGCTTTTCGAAACGCACTGCGACGAGATCGGCCTGGTCGTCTGCGATCTGGGCCTGCCCCGGTTAGGCGGCCGGGAAGCGTTCCTGAAAATGAAAGAGAGCCGGCCCGGCGTCCGCGCCATTGTCGCCAGCGGTTACCTCGAACCGGCCATCCGTTCCGAAATGTTAAAGGCCGGCGTCATCGACACCATCCAAAAGCCCTACGATTTCAACGATCTCATCGCCAAGATCCGTTCTATCATCGGCCCCCAGCCAGTCTCCGACGATCACCCGGAACTGTTCTAGGTAGTTCGCCCGGAAATCATCGCCTCCTATCCCAGACCACGTAAGCCACTTGGACCGAACCCGGAACGAAACGCGCCGGCCATTGTCTAACGTAGTAATGAACATCTTAAAGTTGAACCGGCGAAGCTCGTCAGTTTCAGCGGAGATGATCCCCTAACTGGCAAAGGCACTCGCCTGCGCTACCACCACTATGAACACCACTACCTTAGGTGAAATCCAACTCGGCACCCCGATCGCCCTGACCATCGGTGCCATCATCGCAGGACTTGTAGCTGTCTATTTCCTGCCCCGGCTGCTGGGCGTCGTTTACATTCCGCACACCATGATCGGCGTCATCGAAAAGATCTGGTCGCGGCACGGCTCCCTGCGGGAAGGGCGAATTATCGCGAGACAAGGCGAAGCCGGCTTCCAGACACGCTTGTTGCGCGGCGGCCTGCACTTCGGCCTCTACCCATGGCAATACAAAGTGCATAAGACCCCGCTTGTCGTCATCGGTGAAGGTAAGATGGGATACGTCTATGCTCGCGACGGCCAACCGTTGGAACCAGACCAAACCCTTGGGCGGAATGTCCCGTGCAATCATTTCCAGGACGCCGAAAGCTTCCTCTCACAAGGGGGACAACGCGGACGCCAGCGCGGCGTTCTGCGCGAGGGCGTTTATGCACTCAACCTCACGCTCTTTGTCGTAATCACCGAGGAAGCCGTTTACTCCGGCCCGGTGCGCGACCAACACGAACAGTATCAGAGCTGGCAGGAAGAGCTGCAGCGGGTCGACGGTTTCTCACCGATCGTCATCGGTTCGCGTCAAACCCATGTGCTTCAGGACTGGGAGGAGCGCACGCACCGCGGCGCCGCCAGCGAGGCGGGCAAAGCGAAGCCGGGCGGCGTGGAGCTTACCGAAGCGGAGAAGGATCACGACTCAATCGGTGTAGTCTCGATCCAGGACGGTCCCACCATTAGCTCGAGCGAAATCATCGCGCCGGAAGTTAAGGCCGCGCCCGGCCAGAAGGATCACAACTACTTCCAGGATCCGGAAGCTTTCCTCGCTCTCGGCGGCAAGCGCGGCAAACAACTCCAGGTCCTCACCGACGGCACCTTCTTCATTAACCGCTGGTTCGGCACCGTGGAGATTCGCAACAAGACCCTGATCCCGATCGGCTACGTCGGCACCGTGGTTTCCTACTACGGACAAACCGGAACCGACACCACCGGCGACAAGTTCCGCTATGGCGAGCAAGTCGATGAAGGGCAGCGCGGTGTTTGGAAGCGCGCGTTAACCGCCGGCAAATATGCGCTCAACCCTTATGCGGTGAAAGTCGAGCTGGTGCCGACCATCAACTTCGTCCTCCGCTGGGTGAACAACCAGAGCGAGAGTCATAAGTATGATGAGAACCTGACGTCGATCGACTTGATCACGAAGGACGGCTACGAACCTCGCCTGCCGCTCTCCCTTGTCCTGCACATCGATTACCAGAAAGCTCCCTCGGTCGTGCAGCGCTTCGGCGATGTGAAACGTCTCATCACTCAAACCCTCGATCCTATCCTGACCGCCTACTTTCGTGACGTCGCCCAGGAAGTGACGATGCTCGACCTTCTGAGCCGGCGCGAAGAACTGCAAAGGAATGCTACCGCTCAGCTCTCAGAACGTTTCCAGGCGTTCGACATCAACGTCGTCTCCGTCCTGATTGGCCGTCCGGAGAGCAAGGAACTACCCGCCGGGAAGGCGGATCCTATCGACATCCTTTTCGACCAGCTCCGGATGCGGCGCCTGGCCGACGAGCAGAAGGAGACCTTCGCCAAACAGGAAGAGGCCGCCCGCAATCAGATTGCCCTGAACAAGGCCAGAGCGCAGGCCGAGCGCCAGGCGGACCTGACCACCAGTGCCGTGCAGATCGAGATCGCGTCCAATCGCGGTAAAGCCAGCCTTGCCGAAGCCGAGGGTGACGCGCGCAAGTCCATTACGCTGGCGGAAG
>JBEEHI010000126.1:0-3216 GCA_041167305.1 Verrucomicrobiota bacterium | reverse complement strand
TGCGACTTCTTGCTAAACTCCGCATCGATCTTGTAACCGGGATCGCCGGTGCCCCAGCGCGACTGTTTGCTTTCATCTTTCGTGAGCGGATCGCCACCCTGGATCATGAAACCCTTGATGACGCGATGGAAAGCGGTGCCGTCGTAGAAACCCGACTTCGCCAGCTTCTTGAAATTCTCGACGGTCTTCGGAGCAACGTCGGACCAGAACTCGGCCACCATTTCTCCTTCGCTGGTTTTGATCACGGCAACTTCTTTTGGTTCACTCATGGCGGCAGGTTCTTTCTTTTCTTCCTTTTTATCCTCGCTCCGCACTGGCGCGGCGACGAAGGCCAGGCCGAGCACGCAACAAAGCAATGTCAGTTTCATGCGTTGACGCTAGCGTTCAATGTCCAAGCTTCAACCCGGAACGCTGCAGTGGCGGCGCTCAGTCGCCGCCCGGCGCCTCGACTGAGCGAGGCGACTACAGCTACGATTTTCCGTGATACTCCTGGAGCGTCTTCACGTGCAGCTTGCTCCGTTGCAGCGAACGAATCCCGTTCGCGCTCGCCTGCGCGGCGCGCAGCGTCGTCATGATCGGGATCTTTTGCGCGAGGGACGCGTTCCGGATCTTCACTTCATCTTCACGCGGGATTTTGCCGCTCGGCGAATTGATGATGAAATCGATGTCGCGGTTGGTTACCAGGTCGAGCACGTTCGGTCGTCCCTCGCGAATCTTGTGAACCTTGGTGACGGGAACGCCCGCCGCGTGAAGCGCCGCCCACGTCCCGCTGGTGGCAATGATCTGAAACCCAAGGTCCACGAATTCTCGCGCCAGCGGAATCACGCCGGGTTTTTCGCTGTCTTTCACGCTGATAAAAACGTTCCCCGATTTCGGCAGCGGCGGCGGCGCCGCCATTTGCGATTTCGCGTAGGCGAGACCGAGATCGGCATCGATCCCCATTACTTCGCCGGTCGACTTCATCTCCGGGCCGAGCGCGATGTCGTTGCCCTGATATCGAAGGAAAGGGAAGACCGCTTCCTTCACGGAAAAGTGTTTCGGAATGATTTCGGTGGTGAATCCGAGCTCAACCAATGTTTTCCCCGTCATCACTTTCGCGGCCAGCTTCGCCAGCGGAACGCCGATCGCTTTGCTCACGAACGGGACCGTCCGCGAGGCGCGCGGGTTCACTTCGAGCACATAAACGTCGTCGCCCTTCACGGCGAACTGCACATTCATGAGGCCGCGGACCTGGAGCTCACCCGCCATGGATTTCGTCGCGATTCGGATTTGATTGAGGACTTTGTCGGAAAGTGAAAACGTCGGGATGACGCAGGCGCTGTCGCCGCTGTGAATGCCGGCCTCCTCGATGTGCTCCATGATCGCACCGATCACGCTCGTCTGGCCGTCAGCGATGCAATCGACATCGACTTCGATCGCGTCCTCGAGAAATCGATCGACGAGCACGGGCCGGTCCGGGCTGACATCGATTGCGGTCTGCATGTAACGGCGGAGGTCGTCGCTGTTGTAAACCAGCTCCATCGCGCGGCCGCCCAAAACGAACGACGGCCTGACGAGCACCGGGTAACCGATTCGGTCCGCGATCGTGATCGCTTCGTCGGCGCTGACGGCGGTGCCGTTCGGGGTTTGCCGTAGACCGAGTTTGTCGAGCATCGCCGCGAAAAGCTTCCGATCTTCGGCCATCTCGATGCTCTCCGGTTGCGTGCCGATGATCGGAACACCGGCCGCTTTCAATCCCTCCGCGAGATTCAACGGCGTCTGCCCGCCGAACTGGACGATGACGCCCTGGGGAAGTTCCTGGTCATAGATGTTGAGGACGTCTTCGAGCGTGAGCGGCTCGAAATAAAGTTTGTCGCTGGTGTCGTAATCGGTCGAAACGGTTTCCGGATTCGAATTCACCATGATGGTTTCGAACCCGATCTCGCGGAGCGCGAAAGCCGCGTGGACGCAGCAGTAATCGAATTCAATTCCCTGCCCGATGCGATTCGGCCCGCCGCCAAGGATCATGATCTTCGGCCGGTCCGTGCGCCGCATCTCGTTCTCGGTGCCGTAGGTCGAATAGTAGTAGGGCGTGAATGCCTCGAACTCCGCCGCGCAGGTGTCGACCAGCCGGTAAGTGGGAATCACGCCGGCTGCTTTGCGCTCCGCGCGAATTTCTAATTCGGAAACGCCATGCGCGACAGCGATCTGGCGATCGGAAAAGCCGAGCTTCTTCGCACGCCGAAAATCGAGCTTCGCCAGTTTCCCCTGCTCCTCTACGATCTGCCGCACGTTGTGCAGGAACCAGCGGTCGATCTTCGTTAGCTCGAAGACTTCGTCGATCGACATGCCCTCCTGGAACGCCTGGGCAAGATGAAAAACGCGCTCGGCATTTGGGATAGCGAGCCTAAGGCGCAGGGTTTCGGCATCGACACGCTTATCGTTGCCGTCGCCGCATAGACCGAAACGCTTGATCTCGAGCGAGCGTAGCGCTTTTTGCAGCGCCTCCTTGAAGGTGCGTCCAATCGCCATCGCTTCGCCGACGCTCTTCATTTGCGTGGTCAATGTCGGATCGGCCTGCGGGAATTTTTCGAAGGTGAACCGCGGGATTTTCACCACGCAATAATCGATGGTCGGCTCGAAGCTCGCCGGCGTTTCCCGCGTGATGTCGTTGCGGATTTCGTCGAGCGTGTAACCGACCGCGAGCTTGGCCGCGATCTTCGCGATGGGGAAACCAGTCGCCTTCGAGGCGAGCGCGCTGGAACGCGAGACGCGCGGGTTCATCTCGATCACGACCATCCGGCCATTGGCAGGATTCACCGCGAACTGGATATTCGACCCGCCGGTCTCGACGCCGATCTCGCGGATCACGGCGAACGAGGCGTCGCGCATCATCTGGTATTCCTTGTCGGTCAGCGTCTGCGCGGGTGCGACGGTGATCGAGTCGCCGGTATGCACACCCATTGCATCGAAATTCTCGATCGAGCAGATGACGACGCAGTTGTCCGCGCAATCGCGCATCACTTCCATTTCGAATTCCTTCCAGCCAACGAGCGATTCCTCGATCAACACTTCGCTGACCGGCGAGAGCGCCAGGCCGCGTTCGCAGATTTCCTCCAACTCAACGCGATTGTAAGCGATGCCGCCACCGGCGCCGCCAAGCGTGAACGCAGGCCGGACGATCAGCGGAAATTTATCGATCGTATCGGCGACGCGCACGGCATCGGCGATCGAATG
>JBEEHI010000125.1:0-3749 GCA_041167305.1 Verrucomicrobiota bacterium | reverse complement strand
GCCGTCGCTCATCTTGGTCTCGTTAGGCCTTCACGTTCACGCGCATGTTCCGAAAGCTCCACCTTCTATTCTTTGTCGGCCTCCTGCTCGCAGGCTGCGATTACAAGACTCTGCTTCAGAAGATCGTGCCGAAAGACGACGACGCCTTCGCGCGTCGCTTTATTGATGCGGTTCGAACGGGTGATTACACAGCCGCTGATCAGATGCTTGTGCAGTCGTTGCGGGACGCGAAGTCCGAAAGAGGACTTCGCGAGATCAACCACGTGCTCGCGCATGGCGAGCCCGTGTCCGTGGAGATCATTGGCTGCAATCTGTTTACCAACGTGTCGAGCCAAGGCACGACGCGCACGACGAACCTGTCCTATCAGATTCGCTTCCCAGATGCGTGGGCTGCGGGGAACATCGCCGTCGGCCATCAAAGGGATGCGACGGCTGTCGTGGATTCTCATTTTCAGTCCATCCCTAATTCACTCGAGGTCCTTAACCGCTTCACATTCGCCGGTAAATCTGCCGTCCACTATTTGGTTTTTGCGGTGTGCCTCGCGGTTCCTCTCTTGATTCTCGTCACACTCATTATCTGCATCCGCTCCCGCATCCGCCGGAAGTGGCTTTGGATTATTTTCATTCTTCTGGGCTTCATACAGTTTCAGTTCGATTGGGCGAGTGGACATTTTAGCGTTCAACCCATCTCGTTTTTGCTCTTCGGTGCAAGCGCTTTTCGGGCGAGTCCATACGCGCCTTGGATGCTTGGGTTCGCCGTTCCAGTCGGCGCGATTATCTTCTTGGTCTCCCGTCGGAAGTTGCTCTTAGATGATGCCACAGAACAGGCCTAACCAAGCGATGCAGCAAACGGCTGGCAGTCGCGGTTCCACACCTCCATGAAAGTCCACCCTCAACCCGCAGCCATGCGCCGGCCCGCCAGCGGTCGCTGAGCTCTGTCTCGTTAGGCTATGCCGCGCGCTACCGGGACCAAGCCAAGCGATCCGGAAGAACAGCTGCGGGCTTTCATCGATAAGTTCGATCCGGAGCATCAGGCGGTCATTCGCGCCGCGCGCAAGGCGCTGCGAAAGATCTTTCCTACGGCGACGGAACTCGCTTACGACAATTACAATTTCTTTGTGATCGGGTTCGGACCGACTGAACGCCCTTCGGATTGCATCGTTTCCATCGCTGCCGCGGCAAATGGAGTTGGCTTGTGCTTCATCCGCGGTGCCAGCCTGCCCGATCCTGCAAAGGTGCTTCTGGGTTCCGGGAAGCAGACTCGTTTTGTTCGTTTGCCTACCGCAGAGGTCCTTCAGCAAACCGCGATTCGGGCACTCCTCACAGTTGCAGCAGACCGGGCAAAGACGCCGCTGCCCCACAGCGGTCGCGGTAGACTTATCATCCGTTCGGTGTCAGCAAAACAGCGCCCCCGCCGCAAGCCGCGAGCGAAATAACCAGACGATGCCAGCGAAAATTAGACGCTAATGAGCATAGCGATGAACGGCGGCTGTCTGTGCGGGACGACTCGATATCAATTAACTGGGTCGCCAAAACAAACAAGCAACTGTCACTGCATTGATTGTCGCCGCGCTAGTGCGGCACCGTTCGTGGCGTGGGCGGGTTTCCACAAAGAGAACATTGCGCTGTTCTCTGGAGAACTAATGCAAGTCAGGCACGCCGGCAGAATCAGGTCGTTCGCCCGTTGCTGTGGCACTCCGATTTTCTTTCAGGATGACGAGGATTCGGAATGGATCGATGTGACGATTTGTTCGATGGATCAGCCGGAGATGCTTGCTCCCGATGTGGCGATTTGGACGGAGGATCGCCTGCCTTGGATTGCGGCAGCTGGCACTCTTCCGGAGTTCCTGCGCGCGCGAGAGGCTTCGTGAGCAGGCACAGAGAGTCGGGGCGCTGAGGCCCCTCCCACATTCATTCAGTGGGTCACTCGACGGTGACGCTCTTGGCGAGGTTCCGCGGCTTGTCGACGTCGCGGCCGAGCTCGACGGCGAGATGGTAGGCGAGGAGCTGCAAGGGAATCACGGTCAGAATGGGGCTGACGTAATCGGGGACTTTCGGCACGGTGACGATATCGTCGGCGATGCCTTTGAGTTGCTTCGCGCAATTGCCGGAAGTGATAGCGATGACCGGGCCTTTGCGGGCGCGCACCTGCTCAATGTTGTTCATGTTCTTCGAGAAGACGGCGTCGTCGGGAGCGATGAAGACCGACGGTAGATCGGACCGGATGAGCGCGATGATGCCGTGTTTCAACTCGGCGCTCGGATGGCCTTCGGCGAACAGGTAGGTGATCTCTTTGAGCTTTAGCGCGGCTTCGAGCGCGATGGGGTAATTGAACTGGCGGCCGAAGAACAGCATTCCGTTCACGGAAGCGTATTTCTTCGCGATCGCTTTCATTTGATCGCTGAGCTTGAGCACTTCCTCGATCTGTTCGGGCAACGCTTCCAGGGCATCGATGATGCGCGTTCCTTCCGAAGTGGAGAGATGCCGCATCCGGCCAAGGAGCAGCCCGATCGCGGTCAGGATCGCGACCTGCGAGGTGAATGATTTGGTGGCGGCGACGCCAATCTCCGGGCCGGCGTGCATGTAGACGCCGCCGTCGCTTTCGCGCGCGATGCTACTGGCGACGTTGTTGCAAATGCCCAGGGTGCGGTAGCCTTTCCGCCGGCTCTCGCGCATCGCGCCGAGCGTGTCGGCTGTTTCGCCGCTCTGGCTGATGGCGAAGACGAGCGTGTCGCGCGTCATCGGGGTGTTGCGATGGCGGAACTCGCTGGCGAATTCTACTTCGGTCGGAATTTGGGCGAGCGCCTCGATCAGGTATTCGCCGATCATCCCGGCGTGGAGCGCGGTGCCGCATCCGGTCAGGACCACGCGGCCGACATCGCGCAACTGCGCCGGCGTCATGTTCAATCCACCCAGCTTCGCGGTGCATTCTTCGGCGCTGAGCCGTCCGCGCATCGCGTCCCGGACCGAGCCGGGCTGCTCAAAGATTTCCTTGAGCATGTAGTGCGGGTAATCGCCCTTCTTAACGTCGGCGTCGGTGAACTCGACTTTGCTGAGCTGGTAATTCCCGCCCTCGCCGGCGACGGAGCTGATCTCGAATTTGTCGCGTTCGACGGCGACGACGTCGAAGTCGTTCAGGTAAACCGCGTCGCGGGTGTAGGCGACGATCGCGCTCACATCGCTCGCCAGGAAATTCTCTTCCTTGCCGACGCCGAGGACGAGCGGGCTGCCACGCCGCGCGCCGACGATGAAGTCGGGAATGTCGCGATGAACCAGCGCGATTCCGTAAGTACCGATGACCTGGCGCAAAGCGGTGCGCACCGCTTCGACGAGTTTGCCTTTCTTGTTGGGCAATTCCGCCTTGGTCTTCCCGTTCGGACTTGGATCGACAGCCATCGAGGCGTCGTAAAGTTTGCCGATCAAATGGGCGAGGACTTCGGTGTCGGTATCGGAGGCAAAATTCGTATCGCCGTCGCGGATGAGTTGATCCTTGAGCGCCTGGTAATTTTCGATGACGCCGTTATGCACAAGCGCGAGACGTCCAGTCGCGTCGAAATGCGGATGGGCGTTTTGGTCGGTCGGTTTGCCGTGCGTGGCCCAACGGGTGTGGCTGATGCCGTAGGTGCCGGTCGGCGGCCGTTCGGCCATAAGCTTCCCCAGCTCGGCGATGCGGCCGGCACATTTCCGGGTCTCGACTTTGTCGCCGTCGACGATGGCGACGCCGGCCGAGTCGTAGCCACGATATTCCA
>JBEEHI010000124.1:0-3109 GCA_041167305.1 Verrucomicrobiota bacterium | reverse complement strand
CTGTCCGCGCCGGGGGCGGCAGCGCTTTCAAGAACTGCAGCCGAAACAGGAACGTGTATCCCATTCTGGAGTGAGGATGAAACCTGGTTTTTCGCGCCAGGGACTGGGTCAACGAGCCAGCGATCAGGACACAGGAAATTCCGACAGCTATCGCGATCAGGGCTTGCTGAAAACTTCGGGTCCGGAGCTGACGCAACCGGCGCCTTTGTTCATCATTCGCGGCACTGTAGCTCGAGATGAGATTCTGGATCGAGGACAGAAGGAAGGTCGCGGGAAGCAGGAGGATGAGCAGGGCATTGACCTGCCGTGAGAGAAGGCACAGACACAAGCCGATGGCGAAGACGTACCAATCCGTCCAACGCGCGTGGCCACCGCTCTGAACTAGCTTCAACCCTTTGCCGACGAAAAGAACTACGAGGATCAAGCTAAGGGTCTCCGATCCGAGACAGTGGGCGAAGGTGTAGAAGAGAGCGTTGCTCGCCCAGGCAACGGCCAGGGCAAGACGCATCCAAAAAAGCCGGCTGATCGCTCGGATGAAGTAAAGAGCGGATCCGGCGAGCGCGACGTGCTGGGTGATGATCAACAGCCAGACGCCGGTATCGGTGAGCGTTGATACTCCGCTCTCCGGAGCGACGAGCGCAATTCCGCGCCAGCGCTCCCATTGCTCTCCGAGAAAAAGCGGAATCTTCGCGACATAGCCATAGGCGGGCGCATGCCCCCAAAAGGTCGTGAGGCGCGGGTCCTGGGTTAGCTGGATATACGCATCGACGTCGCGCCAGAGCGGCGGAACTGTAGTGATCATCCACGCGGAAGGGGCCAGCAGACAGAGAAGGAGCACCGCGTTGCCGATGAAAGCAATCGCGGATGGCCGTGGTCTCGTGTTCTCGACCATCGCCTTGCATCATGGCCTTCCGCTTCGCCCGGGAGCCAGACTTTTCCTTGGCGTTTTCAACTACGCCATTCTATATCCGTGTTGCGATGGCGGCTGACGATCGGAGAATTCCTGAGGATCCAACGCCGCTCATTGGCGCGCCGACGGATGTTGCTCCGCTGACTCGCGCGCAGCCGAAGCCGCCGCATGAACGGACGGCCGATGAAGAAGCGGACGGGATCGATTGGGACCGGCTTGCGGCGAGCGAGCGGTTTCGGAACCTGCTCAAGGCGAAGCGGCGTTTCATCATTCCGGCGACGATCTTCTTCGTGGTCTACTATTTCGCGCTGCCTGTCCTGATCGGTTACGCGCGGCCTTTGATGGCGAAGCCAGTCATCGGGCCGCTGAATTGGGCTTATCTCTTCGCGCTTTCGCAGTTCTTCGTGGCCTGGATCATCGCCGCTCTTTATGTGCGCGCGGCGGCGCGTTTTGACAAGATGGCGGCGGGCGTTATCTCGGACCAGCACGAGCAAGAGTAAGAGTAAGAACACGAGCAAGAGTAAGATCGCAGAGTTATGACACCAGCGCTCGGAATGTTCGTCGGCTTCGTCCTGGTAACGCTGCTGATCACCTACTGGTCGGCGCGGAAATCGCGGGGCGCATCGGTTTACTTCGCGGCCGGCCGGCGGATCACCGCGTGGCAGAACGGGCTCGCGGTTGCGGGTGATTACATGAGCGCGGCCAGTTTTCTCGGGATCGCGGGGATGATCGCGTTTTCCGGTTACGATGGATTCATGTACTCAGTTGGGTTTCTGGTCGCGTACTTGACGGTGCTGCTCATTGTCGCCGAACCGCTGCGCAATGCAGGGAAGTACACGATGGCGGACTTGCTCGCCTATCGCCTGAAGCCGCGGCCGGTGCGCGCGGTGGCAAGCTTGAGCACGCTGACGGTGTCCGCGTTCTACATGGTCGCGCAGATGGTGGGTGCGGGCATCCTCGTCTCGACCCTCATTCCGGCGCTCCACTTTTTCGGCCTGAGCGGCTTCACGACCTCGGTGATCTGTGTCGGCGTTCTGATGATTGTTTACGTGGTCTTCGGCGGCATGCTGGCAACGACGTGGGTGCAGATCGTCAAGGCGGTTCTTTTGATGAGCGGCTCCGTGCTCTTGAGCGTGCTGGTAATGAAACGATTTGGATTTTCTGCGTCGGCCTTTTTCAACTCGCTGACCAGCATCACCTCCACCGGCCCGGCGGGTCGAGTGACACAGAACTTTCTCGACCCGGGCTTGAAGTTCAAAAATCCATTGGAGCTGATTTCGCTGGGGATGGCGCTGGTGCTCGGCACCGCCGGCTTGCCGCATATTCTTGTGCGCTTCTATACCGTGCCCGATGCGAAGACGGCTCGCGGTTCGGTGGTTTGGGCGATGATTATCATCGGGGTGTTCTACCTCATGACGACATTTTTCGGCTTCGGCGCGGCGAGCATCCTCGGCCCGGATTTTATCAAGGCCCATGGCGGGACGAACATGGCGGCTCCGTTGCTGGCGCAGGCGCTGGGCGGCGAATTGTTCTTCGCCTTTATCTCGGCGGTGGCGTTCGCCACGATTCTCGCGGTCGTTGCTGGTCTGACGATCAGCGCCAGCACTTCCTTCGCGCACGATTTCTACACGAACGTGGTTCATCACGGCCGCGAGCGTCGTCCCGGAGAAGAAGTGCGCGTGGCGCGAATTGCAGCGTGCGTGGTGGGAGCGCTCTCGATCGGAATCGCGATCGTGCTCGGGCCGAAAGTAAACGTCGCATTTCTCGTGGGGCTGGCGTTCGCCGTCGCGGCGTCAGCGAATCTGCCGGCGATTGTGTTCTCCGTATTCTGGAAACGGTTTAATACGGCCGGCGCAATCGGCAGCCTGACCATGGGATTGGGGTCGAGCATCGCGCTCATCCTCATTAGCCCAGTCGGCGTCTTCGGGCCGGCGGGGGCCATTTTTCCTCTAGAGAATCCCGGGATCGTCAGCATCCCGCTCGGATTTCTGGGGGCAATTCTCGGCACGCTCCTTGGCCGCGAGCCGCGGGCCGAGGCGAGGTTTGCGGAACTCAGCGTGCGCGCGAACACAGGGTTGGGCGCGGAACAGGCGACGCCGGAATAGCGCGGAAGAAACCGGTGGTCGCCACGGCGACCGTATCTACATTGCCGGATGCAAAAATCGGCTTCTCTGATCTTCGCGCTCTTTGTCGGCGCGG
>JBEEHI010000123.1:0-3585 GCA_041167305.1 Verrucomicrobiota bacterium | reverse complement strand
ACGGCCGGCTTCGGTCGGAGAAATTGAAAGAGCATCAACGCGGCCGCGATCACCGCCAGCACGATGGTAAGGGCAACGATTTTTCGCCCGGTGCGGCGTGTGACCGATTCGTTGGGCGAAACGTCTTCCTCGCGCTTGATTCCTTCCGGGGTGATCTCAAAGGCCCAGGAAAAGACCAACGCGACCGGGAAGCCGAGGACGAGCACGGCGACAAAAACTTTCATGACCCAGGCCGGTGCCTCGAAGGTCGGAAACAAGATCGACGCTGCTTGAATCAGGAGCCATGCGACCACGGCGTAGGCGACCGCGACTTTATAGACGTTACGCCGCTTTAGTTCCGAAAAGAATGAAGGCTTTTCGCTCATGACTTTGGCGCGGACGCCGGATTATAGGGCAGGGCAAGTTTGGTCAGGACCGCCTTAAAGCGCGGATCGTCACGTAATGGATCGAAAGCTCGATCCCAGACCCAGTTCGCGAAAGCGGTCCTCTGGTTGGCCGCGTAGAGCTCCAGGTCATTCAGAGCCCGATCGCGTTCTCCCAAAGATACGAGATAGAATGCATGCAATACGGGGTCCTCCCGGAGATCCGCATTGTCGGGCGAAGTCTCAAGGCTGCTCAGGGCTGCGGCATGTTGTGTCGGGTCAGCCATGCCACGTGTAACCAATGCTTTGGCCTCGCCACTTTGGCCATGCAGCTCGCCCAGTAAACGTAACTCGGTCTCGGCGTCTGTGAACATCTTGCGGTCAATGTAGTAGGTAGCGGCCCAGGCATGGGCGGGCGCGAATTCAGGGTGCGTCTTGAGAACGCTCCTGAACTGAGAGTCCGCGGCGTCATCACGACGAAGAGCAGCAAGAGCCTTCGAATGGATCACGGCGATAATCGGGGACAGGGGATCCAGCTGCTGAGCGCGTTCAATCTCGCGCAAGCTTGCCTGGAGCTGTCCCACGACAGAAAGGAATTGCGCGTATTGATTCACCGCTTCTGCGTCGCCCGGCGCCAGCGCCAGAGCGCGATGGAAAGCCTGGTCGGCTTCCGGCCACCGGCAACGAGCCGTGTTGGCCAGCCCGACGGCGACATAAGCTGACGCCGTGTTCGAATCCAGCGAGAGAGCGCGTTGCGCGGCTGCTTCACCGTTTGGCAGCGCAGCCTCATACGATTCGAGGCGATAAGCAGGGAGAAGCAAATGCGTAATAGCCAGGGCACCCCAGGCTTGGGCGTAACTATCGTCGAGTTGAACCGCCTGTTGGAATAAATCGCCGGCCTCGCGCAATCCCCGCCCCCGAGCGGCCAGCAAACCCAGCCCGCGGAGATAAAGTTCATGCGCTTGCGGATTGCTCGTGCTATCAGCCACGAGTGGTTGTCCACCGCCGCCCGTAAGTTGAACGCGCAACCGAGTCGCGATTGCCTTGGCAATTTCGTCCTCAATCGCGAATACGTTGTCCAGTTTGCGATCGTATTTGTCGGACCACACCTGCAAACCCTTTTGCACGTCAACCAGCCGCACATTGATGCGCACCTGATCGCCGGCCTTCTGCAAGCTTCCCTCGACAATATGGCCCACTCCGAGCACCAACCCGATTTTCTTCAAATCGAGATCGTTCCCCTTGAACTGGAAGGCCGATCGTCGTGCTGCAACTTTCAAGTTTGGAATTTGGGCCAGCGCATTCAGGATTTCCTCGGTGATGCCATCGCTGAAATAGGAATTACTCTTGTCGTCACTCAGGTTTTCAAAAGGCAGAACTGCTATGCTCTTTTCCGGAACAACCGTCGCCTCATCCTGTTTCGGCGCGATCGTTGATCTTTTTGGACCCCAGAGTTGAAGGGCGAGCAAACCGGCGGCAATCACGGCAAGCACTATGGTTATGGCAACGATTTTCCGGCCGGTGTGATGGGTGATCGATTTGTCCGCGTTAATCTCCGATTCGCGTTTGATTCCTTCCGGGGTAATTTCGAATGCCCAGGACAGGACCAGCGCGATTGGAAATCCGATCATCAAAACGATTACGACGAGGCGCACCGCCCAATTCGGAATCTCAAAGAAGGGAAACACCTGCGTCGCGATCTGGATGAGCAGCCACGCCGCGACAGCATAAGCGACCGCGACCTTGTAAACGTTGCGCCGCTTCAGCTCCGAAAAGAAACTGTTCTTGTTCACTTGGACGGATTGGGCGCCAGCCCGGCGAGGATTTTTTGAAAACGAGGTTCCGCACGGATTGGATCCCAATCGGGCGCCAGCAAGGTGCCGTACTCCGGACCAAAAGGCTTTCCTGTTAGCTTCTCCAGCAGATCGAGTGCGCTCGAATTTGCCCCCGCCTTCGCGTAAGTGAGCGCCAATGCATTTTGAAGAAGATAGCCATCCACCGCATCCTTCTCCACCGGCATAAGATTGACGGAACGCTCACCTTCGCGGATCGCTTCCTCTTTACGCCCAAGCTCGGCGTCGATATCAGCCAGGACGCTGAGCGCTTTGGCGTCGTCGGGGCGCGCGGCAATTGCGGTCGCGGCCCGTTCGCGCGCCTGTTCGAGAGCGGACTGCGCTTTGGCAGATTCACCTAACCTTTTCCAAAGAACACCCTCCCATTCTTCTCGCGGCACGATGAACCCGGAAGTCGCAACATCCGGGAGGCGATATTCGGCCAACGCGCGCTGGGCCGCCGGAAAATCCCTTTGGCACCAAGCGAGGGCCAGCCGGAACTTCACCAAATCTCCTGGATCGGTGGCGCTGTTGATTTCTTTACTCGCGAGCTGTTGCATGCGGCGCAGATCACCATTCTGCCAGTAATCGATCCGTGCGCGCCGCGAGGCGAGGATGAAGTTGTTAGGTTCGCCAGTGAGAGCTTCATCCATCAAGCGTCTCGCTTCCGCGTAATGCCCAGTCCAGGTATAGGCGTTGCACAGTTCGCTGATTATAGCGGCATTGTGGGGATCGATCGCCAACGCTTGCTCCAGCCAGGTGATCGTTTCTGTGAAATGACCTTGCCGACGTTCGATCATGCCGGTCAGGAAAGGTATGTCGGAATCGTTCGGGGATGAGCGGCGAACCAGGGCAAGCTCTTTCAGCGCTGCGGCGTAATCGCGTTCTCCGCGATAGTAAAGAACGGCGCGCTGGTAATGAACCTTGCCGCTGTCCGGGCTTAGCTTTGCAGCCGCGTCGAGCGCCTTTTTCGCCAACTCCAGCCGAGCAGCGGTGTGGTCGTAATTGAACCAGTAGAATGAAACATGCGTCTCGGCCAGCAAACAGAGAGCGTCGACAAACGATGGGTCCTTCGTGACTGCCTGGTCGAGCAGGGCAATCTCGCGTTGAACCGATTCGAAACCATTGGAGCTCGACCGCTGGATCTCTTTCGCACGAAGGTAAAGGTCGTAGGCCGCCATGTCCGTCGTCGGCTTTTGCTTGATCTCGGCGGCCTCTTTCGGTGAAAGCTTCGCCTGGAGTTGGTCGGCGATGGCCTGAGCGATCTCGCTTTGAATGGCGAAGACATCGTCGAGCGGGCGATCGAAGACTTGAGCCCAGAGATGTCCGTCCGTGCGCGCATCGATGAGCTGTGCGTTCACTCGCACTTTATTCCCGGCGCGCTGCACGCT
>JBEEHI010000122.1:0-3229 GCA_041167305.1 Verrucomicrobiota bacterium | reverse complement strand
TTCGCGATGGCGCATGATTGGTTTGGATCGAATGAAGTGTTGAAGCGAACCTTGGGCACTTCCTTGAGCCGGTTCATCCAGTAACGGGACAGGTAACGCAGCCGTGCTTCCTTGCGTTTGCCGCCGATGCCGTTGTGAAAGACGAGCGCCTCGCCAATGGCCAGTCTTATCGCCGCCGAGTGCGTGCCGATCTCTTCGAACTTGCGGATGTCGGTAGCCTGCTTGGATTCCGCGGCCATCAACGGCCAGATCTTCTCGATCTTGTCGCGCTTCACGTAAAGCAGGCCCGTGCCCTTGGGTGCGTACAGCCACTTGTGCAGGCTGGTGCCGAAGTAATCGCAACCCAGGTCCTTCTGTTTGAAATCGAACTGCGCGAACGAATGGGCGCCATCGACGATGGTCTCAATTCCTTTCGCGCGCGCCATGTCGCAAACCGCTTTCACCGGAGTGATCTGGCCTGTGATGTTGACTTGGTGCGCCATGAGAATCAGGCGGGTGCGATCGGATATTCCTTTTTGAAAGGCGGCCGTGATCTCATCGAGGTTCTTGGGCGGAATGGGGATCTGGATCAGCTTGAGCTTCAAGCCTTCCCGCTTTTCCCGCTGACGCAGCGTGGTCAGCATCCGCGGATAATCCTGCGTGGTGGTGAGGATTTCATCGCCGGACTTGAAGTCCATCCCCATCAAGAGAATCTCGAGTGACTCGGAAGCATTGCGGGTGATGGCGATCTCTTCGCGATCGCAGCCGAACAATTCCGCGAGGCCGGTGCGAATCGTTTCCGATTGAGGTTCGAGGATCTGCCACATGGTGTAGGCCGTGGCGTCTTCCTGTTGCCAGGTGTAACGCACCAGCGCCTCGGTCACGATCCGCGGGCTCGGGGAAACGCCGCCATTATTCAGATTGATGATGCCTCGCGTGACGCTGAAAGAGTTCTGAATGATGGCCCAGTAGTCTTCATCCATCGCCGCCTGCTCGGGAGTCAGGTGCGCCACGCTCTGCGTCGCGGCTTCGACGGTTTTCAGCAACGACGCGACCGTGGCCGAGGAAAGCGCGGCCAGCCCGAGGCCTTTGCCGGCGAGCGAAAAAAAGTCGCGTCGAGTGCGCTCTTGCATCGCCGAGAATCAAAGCGGTTCAGGCGCCGCCATGCAATCATTGTCTGCAAGACTTGGAGGGACGGCCGCCGGTCGTCCCCGGATTCATGGACGGGCAGCGCCCGTCCCTCCAGCGGGAAGGATTTCTCGACTACCGGCCTGGCAGGTAAAGATCGTCGCCAGAAAACCATGCGACGCTTTTATGTTGCGGCCACGCTACTGCTATTCGCCTGCGGATCTCTCATACCTGTGGCGCGTCCCGAACGAGCTAACCGGGCTTTTGGACGATGTCGGTGAGAGTAGGGACATCGGGCAGAGGATTACATTGGTCGACATACTCGCGAAATCCCGGCGCGAAGAATGTCCGCCGCATTTTCCACCACGGTTTGACCGCCGGCTGGAACAAGACTGTGCGCAGGAACGCATCGTAACCCTGCCACTGGTCCTGTTCGAGTGTTCCTTTGCGCATCTGGAACCAGGCGTTCTCGAAAAGCTTGAAGTAGCCCAGCACGAATGAGGCGGCGCGCGCTCTTTCGATCTCAGTCGCCGCATCCCACTGATGCAAGGTTGTCGTCACGATCTTTAGGAGCTCATCGCTCTGGGCCATGGCAAAGGCGAGGTCGTGCATCGAGCGAGCGAGCGAATCCACCACGACCGCACGCGACGAGCGGGTGTTCTGCCGGACTTGAGCGGCGAGATAGAAAAGCGATCCAATCACGCCCACCGAAGCGAGCAGCTGCGCCCAGGCACTAATCGTCTCCACGTTCATAACAGATTTGGAGATTAGAATTCGCCAGGTCCTTCGGCAATCAAGAAGCGGCCACGCGAATAAGAGGGTAGAATCGCGAAGTCGCTTCTGCTTTACTCGCTGGCGATGGAACCAGGTGAAGCTCTTTCGACGGCTGCCCAGATTGCGGTGGCGCTGGCCGGATTTGCCGGAGTCGTCGTGGTGTTTCGGACGGGATCGCTCCACGAATGGCCGCCCTTGGATAAGTTTCGCCTGTGGCTTTTGCTTGGCAACGCCCTGCTCGCCCTCTTCGCCTGCTTAGTCGGCATGCTGCTGCTCGCGATCAAACCCACGCCTATCACTATTTGGCGCTGGTGCAGCGGGTTCTCGCTTCTGCTGGTTTTTCCGTTTGGTTTTTTGAGCCGGCGTCGCCAACTGGAACTGGGTCCTTCTGTGGTCAGGGAGATGGGAGCTTTCCGCTATGTTTTCTATCTGTTTGGAGCAATAAGCGCGGTGGTCAGCGCTTTGCAGGTTTACAATGCTTTGAGCGCGGGTGTGTTCTGGCTCTTTTATGCCTCCATCGTCTTCCCGCTCGCCATCGGCACTTTGCAATTTGCTCGAATGATTCTTCTGCCGCCGCACTCGGGTAAGAAATAGCCTTCCGCGACGATGCCTGAGCGGCGATCTAAATGTTCCTACCTGTTCATCCGCTGCTCGCTGTTTTCGATAAGACCCTGCTGATTCCTTTCGTCGGGATTGGAGGCGTCGTTGTTTATTTCACGGCAGCCTATTTTTTGAGGGCGCGGCGCGCTCAAGGGCTCGAGTCCCTGGCGAGACGGCTCGGCATCTCCTTCCGTCGCGAAGGGTCAAATGCAGATAAACAACTCATGGCCGGATCCTCCCTTGGCGTCGGCATCTACAACCACGTCCGCAACGTCATCGAGCCGGCCCCGACGGACGGCTTGGATATTAGAGTGTTCGATTACTCTTACTCGTTCAAGACTGGTCGAAACCTCGACACCGCGACGCAAACCGTTGTCCACGTTCGCTGGCCTCTTCTGCGGTTGCCCTCATTTCTACTCAGGCCCAAGTCAAGCCTGGCAAAACTCGGGCAAGTGCTGGGCGCCGCGCCCGACATCGATCTTGCGAGCGCGCCGGTGTTCAACAGCATGTTCCTGCTCCGGGGCGGAAATGAAACGGTGATCCGGCAGTTATTTACGCCAGCGGTCATCCGGCATTTCGAGCAACTCCCCGGCATCTCCGTTGGAGGGAAGGGGGACGCCTTGGTCGTTTATCGCGACCGCAAGCTCGCCAGGCCTAACAACTTCCCGGCCCGTTTAGCCGAGGCGAGAGCCATCGCGCGGGTCTTGAGCGCGCAGTAACTTTGTGACGCGAACTGGCGCGGTAACTT
>JBEEHI010000121.1:0-2647 GCA_041167305.1 Verrucomicrobiota bacterium | reverse complement strand
ATTGAGCTTAAGAAAGCTGGCGACGAAATAGAGCGCGACCAAACTGACGACGACAAGCTCCCTCGATCGCGAATTCTCGGGCGCCGCGACGCCTGCGTTACGAGTGGGGGGGTGCGGACGCACTGTCATGATCAACCCGGCCAGCGCGAGCACGAGTGGGACGATAAAAATCCACTGCATCAGTGCGGCCAATCGTGTTGCCGGAATTCGCGAGCCCGGCATCAGGTGCAACACGAGCGGCTCGAGGCTGTTCCACTCGACATGAATCGCCTCGCCCTCCCCGCTGATCCGCGTCTCCGTTTTGTTCGGAGTATTCGTCGCCAGATCCATCGCCGTGAGGCTCCGTGCCGGTCCGCCGAGCGGGTTGAAGGTGAGCGAGCGAATCTCCAGGGAGCGCCCTGCTCCCTGATTGATCAGCCTAAGCCCTTGGGCGCTGTTTGTTTCAATGGGAAACCGCACCCGCACGAATTCGCCAGCCTTGTCAATAACACGCGAGGTTATCCCTTCCTGGCGATTTCCGTGGCCACGGTTGTACCGCAGTTCAACCAACGCGGGCCTATCGGTTTTGATTTCCGCCTCGACCGTAAACAGAGCGGGCCGCCACTGAACCTGACCTGTAAACGCGACGGCGCACGCAATCGCCAACAGGATTGGAACCGCGCGATCGCGGCTGCTCATCTTGGCAGAGGCGTTATGAAGGTTGGGGTGAGAATCGACCATCGCTACGTCGTGGGAAACAGTTCCACTTTATAAACTCTGTTGCCCATTGCGTGTCCATTGTGTTCAAGACTTCAAGCTCGCCTTTTGGGCAGTCGATGCGGACGAGCCGCACTTGTACGGCCTGGACGAAGAGCCTGACGGTTCCGCTAAAAAACCTTAGGATGCGCGCTTTAGCTGTTGTGCGACTTCGCTCTGGACCTGCTCCAGTTCATCCAGGCGCAGTTCCACGTCGGGAACGATAAACACGTCGCCGTTCTTCGCGTGTTCGTAAATCAGCACTGGCCGATCTTCGGCTAGCTCGCTCTTCACCGGTCTTAAGACTCGTTTCCGTTCGAGCATGACGGCTAGAACGTAACAGGCGTTGGCGTTCGCTGGATCGTTCGCGGCGAGGAGACGCCGCAAGAGTTCCTCGGCGCTTTCCTTGGCGAGCGCTTCCGGCGGCGCGGCAGGCGGCGGCTCGTAGCGTGTCTTCCAAAAGGAGAACGGCCGGATATTTTCATTGCGCTGGGCCCACGCCTCTTCGCTTAAATCTTCGCGGCGAAAACCGTCGCCTTCGCGGAAGAGCAGCGTGTAAAAGTGCTCGCCCGCCTGGAACGGACGCCCGGTTCGCGCGCAGGCGTCGGCGCGATGTTTGATCGGCCATTCGTTTGCCAGGGTCGGGTTCATCGGGCGATCACGGACTGGCGCGGAGAAAACCGAGGCGCGGCGGCTCGCGGTTTGTGGCGCGGTAATAGAGAAGGACCAGGCCGATAAGCCCGAAGATAATATTCGGGGTCCACGCCGCGGCCCAGGTGGGAATGCGTGCCCCTTCGCCGAGCGCGAGGAAAAGATGCATGACGAAGTTCATGGCGAAGACCAGAAGGATGGCGCCGGCCACGCTAGAGAGAATCCCGCGGCGGGAATAACCGACCCCGAGCGACCCTGCGATCAGCGCCACCACGGCGCACGTCCAGGGCAAGGCGACCCGGTATTGCAGGTGAGTGGCAAAAGGCGCGAGAAGCGTCGTGGGAAAATCGGAATTGAACTCAAGATAATCGCGTAGCTCGGGCACGCTGAGATGCTCCGCGCGCACGTTCGCGCTGCTTAAGCGGAAGGGCGTTTCGCTCCAATCGGTGATCACGAGCGACTCCGTGTAGGGAATCGTTTTGGTTACGTTCCCAACCTCGTCATAGTAAACGATTTTCAATTGCTGAAATTCCCAGGCGTGTGTTTCGGGTTGATAGAGCGCGCGGGTGGCGATGTAAGTCTTGACGATATTGTCGTTCGCGTCCTGCTGCACGATATGGACGGTATTGAATACGTTTTCTCCGGGGTAAAATTGCTGGATAAACCAGGTGCGGTTATCGGTTCGATTCCGAAAAATCTGCGCGGTCAGACCGAACTGCTGGCGACGGGACTGGGGATCCTCCAGGAGCCGCTTGTGCGCATACTCACCGTGAGGCGCCATGGAATAATTCAGGGCCGTGCTCGCTGCGGTCGTCAGCAAACCGATCGCGAGCAGCGGCGCCAGGATTCGCGGCAGGCTCACGCCCGAGGTAAGCATGGAAACAATTTCATTCGAGCGCGACATCCGGCCGAGGCAGAAGAGCAACGCGAGCAGAAGCGCCACCGGCAGGAGAATGACGAGAATCTGGGGGACCTGCGTGAGATAATATTGCAGGATCAAAAGACGGGAGATGCGTTGATCGAGGAAAGTCGAAATGTTGTCGCTGACGTCGAAGATGAACCAGATCGAGATGAAGCCGGCGATGCAATAGAAGTAGGCGAGGAGGAAATGCCGCACCACGTAGCGATCCAGACGTCTCATGAATAATTTGCCAATTTTCGCGGTTCGATTTTGCGGCTAACGTAGCACGCCCGCCGCGCTCCGGTTAGCTCATACGCAAATCGCAAATCCGGCAAATCGCAATTCCGCACCGTGATCGCA
>JBEEHI010000120.1:0-23607 GCA_041167305.1 Verrucomicrobiota bacterium | reverse complement strand
GACCCGTCCATGTGCCGGAAGCGGTATTCGCCGGTCCAATGCTCGACGTCCGCGGCGAGCGCATCGCGGATGCTGGCGGCGGCGCGGGCGCGATCCTGGGGGTGAAGTTGTTTCTGCCAGAAACCGATCTCGTTCGTGGCGGGAGAATCCGAGTAGCCGAGGAGCGATTCGAGGCCTTGGGGCCAGGAAAGGGCGCCGGTGGCTACAGTCCAAACCCGAACAGCATCATTCGTAGCTTGGGCAGCGAGCGCAAGATGTTGCGCGATTTCATCCGGGCGGCTCGAAGGGTGAGAAGAAGTTTCATGGGATTGGTCGGGAGCTTCCGTTGCTCTCCGGTATTGGTTTTGTTGGGATGCCGTGTCTCCCTGAATTTCCGTCGCTAATCGCATCTTCAGGTCGTGTTGGAACCCGCAATGAAAGAGAGCTAATTCCGTGCCTCTGTGTGTCGCGGTTACTAACCAGCAAATTAACGGTCGGCGGCCGCGGTTTTCATCACGGTCTGCGAATCGTGTTGGAGGAGTTTGCGCGTGGCTGCGGTCAGCAGTTGCTGCTCTTCGGGCAGGAGCTGCGCCTTATTCGCGGCGGAAAGGAAGGCGTGTGCGCGTTCCATCTTCCCGTTCTCGACCAGCATCACGAAGTAATAAGCCGCGATCGACGGATGGCGCAGTTGCGGTTCCTTGAGAGTTTCCATCTCCCGGAGCGCCTCACTGGTTTTTCCTTCGGTGAAAAGCGCGAAAGCGTAGGTGGAGCTGAAGGCCGCATTCGCCGGGTTCTCCGCGTGCAACTTCGTGGCGAGCCGCCGCGCGGAGCTGTCTGCGTTCAAGAGCAGGCCGAGGCTGGCGCAATTGTTCGCCGCCACCAGATCGGCGGGGTTCAATTCCAGGGCGCGTTTGGCCACGCGCAGTAATCCGTGGCTGTCCTGCTTCGCCTTGTAGAGCCGTTGCAACGCGGTGAGGGCTTCCTTCGCGTTGTCATTTCCGTTCGCCATGAGCCACCAGGCGTCCGCGGCTTCCGCGGCGTAACCCCAGCCTTCCGCGAGTAGGGCCAGCGCGGCCACGCGTTCGCCGCGATTTTTCGTCGCCTTCAACGCCGCGTTCCAGGCCGTCTGCGATTCCATCGAAGCGCGATCGCCGGGCGTAAGGCGATGGAGAGCGTGGCTCAGCACCGCGAGGCGCAGGAATTCTTCCTCGCCCCAGTTTTTTTCATCCACCCACGCGTGCAATCCCTTCCAATCCTGGAGAAAGCTATAGGCTTCCGCGAGGGCGAGCGGGACCGGATGCGCCTCGAGAGTTTCTTTCGGCAACGCGAGGCCCCATTCGCGCGCGGCCTGCGCCATCCCATGACGGTTCATCCACGTGATGAGAGCCGCGGCGATGGCAGGGGACCGGGTCGCGTTCTCCTGGGCATCGCGCAAGGCGGGCGCCGCCAAATCCGTTTTCTGGGTGGCTTCCAGGTAGAGCAGGAGATCGGAGAAAGTCGCGCCTTTCTCGAGCCGCAATTGGGCCCCCCATTTTTCGGCGTCGCCTAACGACTTGTTAGCAAGCGCGTCCATGGTCAGCGCGCGCAACGCTTCGAGCCGCAGCGCCGTCTGCCCGGCCAGCCGCGTCAGTTCCGTGCGGGCCTTTTCCTTGGTCGGCAAATCCGGCGAGGTCAGCCGGACAGCGGCCAGGTTCAGGGCGAATTGGGTATTCCCGGGATCGAGCTGCAAGGCCGCGGCAAATTCGCTTTCGGCCAGGGCCGATTTTTTCTCCGCGATGGCCAACGCCCCAGAGAGCTGGTGATACAAAACGTTTCCCCTGCCGGAGCGATCGATCGCGTCCAGCGTTTTTCGCGCAAGATCGAGCTGGCCGAAACGCACCGCCGCGCTGGCCAGCGCAGTTTTGTTTGCCGCGACGTCCGGTTCGAGCGCAACCAGCTGTTCGCGCCAGGAAAGAGCCTCGCGTTTTCCGGCCAGCTCCGCGGTTTCTGCCATGATTCGGCAGGCGGCGACATTTTTGGGATCGAGCTGCAACAGGTGCCGGGCGACGAGCACCGCGCTTTGGTAATCCTTGTGCGCGAAGAAGTCCTGCGCCTGCTGCGAGAGGTGGCGTTTCCGCCAGGCGCCGTAGCCGCGGTAACTTCCGAACGCGAGAATTGCCGCCAACCCGCAGAATGCCAGCCGGCGTGTCCAGCGTTTGTAGAAATCCTGGCGCTGCAACGCCCGGACGTTCCCGAAACAGTCGTTACTTCCGGAATTTTCCACTGTGACGAAGAATTAACGCAGCCGCGACCAGGCATGAACCGAGCGCACTCCACGCGGGATTGATTTCCGGAACGGGCACGAACGTGATGTCGTGGATGCCGACGTGCTGGTAAGTCGGATCGGGAACAGTGCCGCTGCCGCTGCCGTAGGTGAACGTGAAGGATTTGATCGCCGTGGTGCCGAAGCTGATGGTCACGTTTCCGTTGCCCGACCCCGGACCGTTATCGACGCCGCTGACGGTTCCATTCACTACCTGGGTGAGTCCCGCGCCCGACAAAGTGTTGTTCGCGCTGGCCGTAATCGTGGGCGCGACCTGCGTGGTCCCGTCGATGGAGGTCGCGACAATGGTACGGAGCTGATCTTGATAATTGTTGCCGCTCGCCGCCGAGAAATCGATGTCGAACAAGGTGAACGAAACGCCCGCGACACCCGAGGCGTAGAGCGCCGAAAAATCGACTGTCACCGTGATAGCCTGGCTTTGATTAGCGAAGTTAACGGCGATGCAGAGCGTGTTTTGCGCAGTGCCCAGACCACCTTGAAAGTCCGGCGTAATTGCGGGCGTCATCGGGTTCCCTGAGGCAAGTTCCGTCGTCAATTGCGTCGTGTTTCCGGAGACCGTTACGGTGATGTCGTTTCCAGCCTTGGCCGGGTCGATGTCGTACGACTTCGAGAGCGTTCCGGCTGTCCATGTAACCGTGTCCCAGTCCAAGGTGATGGCGTGAGCCGGCGTCGCGAGGAACGGTCCCAATAGGGCCAGAAATAAAAATCGGCGAACGTACAGCATATAGGAGAGCCACCGCCTGTTTAGCAGTCGGCATGCCCATAACCTCCGGTCGCCCAAGTGATTCGTGCTTTTCCTTTGCTCCACTGCGGCCGAAGCTTCGCCGGATGTCGCGGCGGCCGCTGTTAAGCAATTTCGCTCCCTGGATCGCGGCGGCGACGCTTTGGATCTGGCTGTTTGTCCATCTCCAGGTCGAATGGTCGCTCAATCCGCAGTACAACTACGGGTGGGCGGTGCCCTTCCTGGCGCTCCTGATGTTTTGGTTTCGCTGGCAACGCCGGCCAGCGCCGCATCCCGGCCTTCGAAATAATTTGATCGCGAAATGGCCTGCCGGGCTTGTCCTCCTCGTGCTGTTTCCGCTGCGCGTCGTTGAAGAAGCAAACCCGGATTGGCGGCTGTTGAGCTGGCTGCTGGCCCTCTGCGTCATGGACTTCTCGCTGCTTACCCTTTTTCGGGCCGGTGGCCGCGACTGGCTGAAGCACTTTGCGTTTCCAGTCTTCTTTCCGCTCGCGGCGGTGCCATGGCCGGCGCCGCTGGAGAATTTTGTGGTCCAGACGATGATGCGCGCCGTCGCCTACGTGGCGGTGGAAATTGCCGGCTGGTTCGGAGTCGGCGCCTATCAATTGGGAAACGTCATCCAGTTGCGCAACGGCTTCGTCGGCGTGGATGAGGCGTGCAGCGGAGTGAAAACGCTTCAGGCCGGGATCATGGTGGCGCTGGTTCTGGGTGAGCTACTTCAACTGCGCTGGAACAAGCGAATCGGGCTGCTCGTCCTGGGATGCGGCTGGATCTTTGTTTGCAACGTTTTTCGAGCGACAGCACTGGTTTTCGTCGCGGCCAATAGCGGCCTCCAAGCGCTCGGCCGCTGGCATGATTGGATCGGGACCGCCGCGTTGCTGTGCGGCATGGCGGGAATGCTCGGCCTGGCCTGGCTTTGGAAGGGGGAACCCAAAACGATTTCGCAGAGTGCGGCGTTCACTTCCGCGCCGAGGGTCTTCCCGTCACAATGGCTGGCTCTGGCCTGGCTCGCACTCATTTTTGCCGGGACCGAAATCTGGTATCGCAGCCACGAACGCCAATTGATCGAGCGCCCTTCCTGGCAAGTCGATTGGCCAACGGGAAACGACACCGTCGCTGCCCTGCCTATCCCGGAATCCACCCGCGTAGTCCTTCGCTACGACGATGCGAAAACCGCCGCGTGGGAACAGCCGCGTGGTGTGCATTGGTGGAGCTTCTTCGCGCACTGGAAACCGCAGCGTGCCGCGCTCCAGTTGGTGCGCAGCCATTCGCCGGAGATCTGTCTGCCGGCGATCGGCCGGAATTTTCGCATAGCGCGCCCGGACGTGGACGTGCGCGCCGGCCCGGTAACGCTCGATTTTCGTTCCTACGAATTCGAGCAGAACGGCCAGCCGCTTTTTGTTTTCGTCTGCATCCAGGAAGACAAGCTCGTCGCCTCGGGTCCGGCGGATACCGGTGAATGGAATCTGCGAGGTCGCTTGCGCGCGGCGCTCGAAGGGAAACGGAACCTCGGTCAGCGCCTGCTCGAAGTCGCCATCCTGGGCCTGGACGATTTCTCCCAAGCGAGAGAAGCGCTCTCGAAAATTGCCGCCGAAATTCTCCGGCCGGAGAAACCTACGGACTAACCACCGGCAACACCGGAGCCTGAACCACCAGCGGCGGGCTCTTCAACCCGGTGAAATTGTCGGCGTAGAGATCGGGTAGCTCCTGCGTGCTCAGCATTGAGAGCGGCATTTCGCCGAACGCGCTGACCTCGGCGACTTCAAAGCCGCGCGGCCCTTTCGCGTCGGCGGGCGTCCAGCGCAGGGCCACATAACGAGCGCCGTGCGGATCGAAATCAACTGCGGACTTTCCTCCGCCATCAGTGTCGGTCGCGGAAGCGACGGGGGTCGCGCCGCTGAGATCGCCGGGATTGGCTCCGAGTTCGTGCAACAGGAACACGTCCATCCGGCCCTTTTCCATTTTGTAAATCGCGCTCACGCGATGCAATCGCTCGCGATCCGCCAGCTCCACGATCACGGTCGGATGCGGATCAGTTGGCGCGAACTCAAAGGCGGTCGCGACATTATCGTCGATCATGCGCCGGGCGTTTTCTTCCATGCCGGAGCTGATGAAAACGATGCGCGCGTGGGCGTAGAGATTGGCGAAGTTGAAATTGAGCATGTCTTCGAGGCGGCGGGTGGCGGCACTGTTGGTCACGCGAATCACGCCACGCTGCCGGGCCGCGAATTTCTGGAGCGATTGTTCGCCATAGAGACCGAGAGCCGCGATGCTTCCGCCTTGGGTAACGTGAAACGAGAGTTTCACAAAACGCGCCTCTGTTCCGAGCAAGGAAAGATCGAAGAGCCGCTTGCCGGTGAACGGCGTGCGGCCGCTGACCTCATTCCACTTCCGGCTTCGGGCCGGCAGGCGATAATTTGAAACCGCGACCGTCATTTCGCCGGCGGCGGCGCCGTTTTCGTTTACGAACATGAAGCGATCCAGCGTGGAAGTCCGCGACAAGGTAAGAATGAACGTGGTGTCGCCTTCCGGAAGCGGGTAGTTGAGGGTGTCGTCGTCGAGCAACAGCGCGCTAGCACCGTCTTCTTTATTAGTAGCTGAAACCATGCGGCCGTCGGCGCCAACGGCTTCGATCGTCGCGCCGCAATTCATCCGGGCCAGGTTCTTGGCCGGATTGCTAAGATCGGAGGCCGCTGTCGTGTCGTAGGACGCGGTCTGCACATCGATTGTCGTCTCGCCCGCGAAAGCCGAATGCAGGGCGACTGCCAGGAAAACCGCGGCAACGTTACGGCGACTACCGAAAAATCGAAGAGAGAAATACCTACTCATACTCTTCTCCGGAAAAGCTAGGAGTGCGCCAACTCTTCTGGTTTTTTTAGCGGGCCCCCGTAAACACCTGATTTTTACTGCGTTCCGATAATACCTCAGGATTTTCCCGATTACCGAATCCACCCTGTTGATCCGGGCGATTTTCCTTGCTGTGCGGCAGTTCTCATAGAAGAATCGCGTCGCTTAACCTTGAAACACCAAATCTTGAACCCAAAACGGACCTCCGCCCAATCTGCGCGAGGTAATGAGGCGGCTGCCAGCCGCGCTAAGCGCTTTGGTATTACATCTGCTAATCTACCGGACCGACATCACATGAGTCACGCAACTTCTCCTTCTCCGCTCGCCCGCCGTTTCGGCCTTGCTGTTCTTGTCTCGCTGTTTTTTGCAGCCGGAATCTCGCGCGCTCAAGATGCAATCCGCCCTTCCCTTGCCGGTGAGCAGGCCGCGGAAGCGCGCCGCCAGTCGATCGACAAGATTCCCTACAATCTCCAAGTCGGTCCGATTAAGTTTCGCTTCAGCGCGACGCTGGGCGTCGAATACAACGACAACATCAACCTGGCGGAAGACGGGTCCGCGGTGTTCCTCAGCCCAACAGGACCGATTCTCATCACGACCACGCCGCAGGATGACATCATTTTGCGCCCGCAGTTTAACGTCAACGCCCTCTGGCCGATCACCCAGCTCAATACCCTCCGGCTCGATATCGGCGTGGGCTATGCGTTCTACCTGGACCATTCGAACTACAACACGAATGGCATCCTCATTTCGCCGGGATCACAGCTCGCGTTCGATATTTTCGTGGGCGATTTTAAGATTAACATTCACGACCGTTTCTCTCTCGAACAGGATCCGGTCGCGGAAGTCGCGCTCAGCAACGTGGCGGATTACGGCCGATTCCAAAACACGGCTGGCATTTCGGTGCTATGGGATCTGAACCAGGCTGTCGTGACGCTTGGCTACGATCACTACAATTTCATTTCGACCAATTCAGTCTTCGATTATCTCGATCGCAACGCCGAAATCTTTTCTGGATCGATCGGCTTCACACCCACCTCGTCGATGACGGTCGGCGTCGAAGGATCATTCGTCGATACCTATTACGACCAAAACATTCTGAACGATTCGCGGACCTACAGCGCCGGCGCGTTCCTCGAGACGCAGCTCACAAATTACTTGAAATTGCGAGTGGCGGGCGGTTATCAGGCTATCGATTTCGATCATACCGGCCTGGTCAACGACGCACACGATCTCAACGATTATTATGCCAACGCGCTGCTCTCGCATCGCGTGAATGCGGTTCTGACCCAGAATCTCTCCGTGGGCCACGAAACGCAGCTCGGCGTGAACTCAAACTACGTGAAGCTGAACTACGTCCGCCACACCACGACCTGGAATATTTTCTATCACACGCTTTTCTCGACGGAGTTGTTCTACGAGGACGCGGACGATTCCGGCGGCAGCGGCTTGCTGTTTCAGCCGATCCCCGGCGTCCCGAACATCAATCCGTTCGTCGCGGAGCACATTCATCGGTACGGCGGCGCGCTTACGCTCGGCTACCAGCTTACGCAGCATGTCACCCTCGGACTTCGTTATCAATACACCCAAAAGGATTCGGACCAGCCGCTCCGCGATTACCGGCAAAATCGCATCGCGTTTGACGGCACTTACAGCTTCTAAGAGGCAAACACTTGCAGCCGCATGAGAATTTGGACCTTCATCCTGATCGCCGTCACCTGCCTCACCGGCCCGTGGCCGCTCCAAGCGCAGGAGTCCAGCCCCATGCCTTACATTCCGAAGGCTACCACCGTCGAGCCGTCCAGCACCAGCACGGTGATGCGCACCAACTCGATGAACGTGTTGGACGACAAGAAGCGGCTCGGGTCTAACGACTTCGTCAGCTTCCGGGTTGTCGAGGATCGCGACAACGAATCCCAGCATCTCCGCGTGAACGACAGTGGCGAGCTGGAAGTCCCTTACATCGGATTGGTCCAGGCTTCCGGCCGCACCTGCAAGGAACTTGCCTACTCCGTCAAAGCCTCGCTCGAGCGCGAATACTACTATCACGCCACGGTCATCATCGCCGTGGATCACATCAGCGAGAAATCACGGGGCAAGATTTATGTCTACGGGTCCGTGAAAGTGCAGGGCCCGCAGGAAATCCCAGCCGACGAGTCCTACACGGTGAGCAAGGCCGTCATCCGCGCCGGAGGATTTGGCGATTTTGCGAATAAGCGCAAAATCCGGGTGACGCGGAAAGACGGAAAAAACTTTGTGATCGATCTCAAGCGCGTGATCGAAGAAGGGCATACGGATGAGGATCTCGTCCTCCAGCCAGATGACCAAATCAACGTGCCGCAGCGCCTGATCAACATGTAGCCATGCCCGCGCCTGCTCCTGCCGCAACCGATCGGCCCGCTTCCGCTCCGTGGAGCACCGCGTTCATCACCCGGCTCCATCGTTACAAGGCGCTCTTGCAACGCCGCTGGTGGATCCCGGTCTTGACCATCTGCCTCGGTCTCTTTGTGCAGGCCTGGTTCATCTACCAGACGCCGCCTTCCTTCGAATCGCGCAGTAAGATGATGCTCGCCGGCAAACTGAACATCAACCAGAGCGCCGTCTACAGCGAAGACAGCGTCAATTTCTACGGCACCCAGATTCAACTGATGCAGAGCCAGGAAGTGCGAAAGAGCGCCGAGCAGCTGGTTCGCTCGACCCATCCGGAAATGCAGCCGGTTATGGTCGAAATTTCTGTCGCCCAGAAACCGCGCACCTCGATTTTCGACTTGGTCGCGGTCGGTTCCACGCCCGATTACACGCAGGCCTACCTGAACTCGGTCATGCAAAAGTATCTCGATTTCAAGAAGGGCATGCGCGAGAACCAGGGCTCCACCGTTACGACCGCGATCACCGAGCAGCTCATCCAAGTCGAGAAAGATTTGCGCGCGGCCGAGGATGAAATGATCGAGTTCCAGAAGCAGAACAACATCGGCTTCATCCAAGAAGAGGGGAACAGCGCGGCCGCCTACCTGGTCCGGTTGAATCAGCAATACGCACAGCTCAAGACTGAATACGATCTCCTGAGTCTTCTCGATCTCGATCAGAATCTCGACCGCGCTCAGGGCAAGAACGACAACCCGTCGACGCCCACTCAGGCCACCGATGATAAATCGTCGGGTATGGCTTTCTCGGACATCGGGCCCGAAGGCGATTACCTGAAGGCGAAGCAATCCCTCCAGTTACTCAAAGCCGAACGCGAAACCCTTTCCAAGGATCTGCGCCCCCGGCATCCGAAAATAATCAAGCTCAACGACGAGGTCACGAAGCAGGAAAAACTAATCGAGCTCTATCGCCAGGACACGGTCGAAAAACTCGATACCCGCCGGAAATCCATCGGCAAACAGATGGAGAACCTCCAGACCAACATCAAGGAATGGGAGACCAAGGCTCTCGACCTCAGCCAGCGGCTCGCCCAATTCAATCGAATCAAAGGAAAGGCCGAACGCCTCAAGACACTCTACGATCGCCTCACCAACAGCCTCAAAGATGTCAACGTCTCCCAGAGCGTGGATAGCGGCGACCAGGTTTCCATCATGGAAATGGCCTCGGGGCCCGTTTCAGTGCGGCCCGGATTGATCCGGGGCCTGCTCATCGGTTTGGGCATCGGCGCGCTTGCCGGCATCGCCATCCTCCTCCTGCTCGATCGGATCGACGATCGCATGGCTTCGTTCGGCGAGTTCCAGAATCATTTCTCCGAGAACGTCCTTGGCCAGATTCCGAAGGAAAAAACCAAGGGCCGCGTGACCCTCCTCCAGCCAGACGATGCCCGGCATATTTTCGCGGAGTCGTACCGAAACGTACGCTCATCGCTTTTCTTCATGCCGTATGAAGGCCCGCGCCCGAAAACGATGCTCATCACCAGCTCGGTGCCTAACGAAGGCAAGTCGACGATCTCGTCGAACCTGGCAATCACCATGGCACTCTCCGGCGCCCGCACTCTGCTGATCGACGGCGATCTCCGGCGCGGCGCGTTACGCGAAGCGTTCGGTGTTTCGTCGACAATCGGCTTCTCGGAAGTCCTCAAGCAGGAAGTGAACTGGCAGGAAGTGGTCGTGCCGACTACCTACGAGAATCTGTTCCTTCTGCCTCGAGGAAAGACCCTCGGCCAGCCCAGCGAACATCTCCTCCGCGATTCGACCGATGCTCTTCTGCGCGACATGTATGATCACTACGATTACATCATCATCGACAGCTCGCCGGTCCTGGCCGCCGATGATTCGACTAGTCTCGCGCCGAAAATCGACGCCACCCTGTTTGTCGTTCGCCTCTCCTACACTTCCGCGCGGCTCACTCGGAAATCGCTCGAGTTGCTCTACAACCGCCAGGTCAACGTGCCCGGCGTTATTTTGAATTACGTCGATACCTCGCTGCCGGAATATTATTACTACCAGTATTCGGAGTACTACAATACGCCGGTGGCGGTTGAAGAACATGACGACGTGGCCGCCGCGGCGCATCGTCATCATCAGCCGAGACAAATCCAGTCTTCCTAGCGCGCGTCCCGATTTGCGGGCCGTGATCTCGGACGGTCCAGCGTCGCGCGAAATCCACCGATGAGTTTCTTCGGCCCGATTTCGCCGCCGGTGCTGAACGAAGCTTCCGCGCCAGTCATTCGCCGCGCTTTGCATCGCGCCCGCGTCGTGGGCAAGTTCGCGGTCGTCCAGGGCATCGTGCAGATGGTCGGCTTTCTCAGCGGCATTTTGCTGATCCGGCATCTCGATCAGCGGGAGTACGCCTATTTCACGATCGCCAACACAATGCAGGGGACGTTGAACACACTGGCCGACATCGGCATTAGCGTCGGGCTCGTCTCCATCGGTGGCCGCGTCTGGCAGGACCGAAACCGCTTCGGCCAGCTGATCAAGACAGCGAGCAACCTGCGCCGCAAACTGGGCGCGATCGCCGCGGTCGTCATCACCCCGATTCTTTTCTTCATGCTGGTGAAAAACGGCGCACCGCTCCCTTACACCTTCGTCCTGATCGCGCTCGTGCTCGCCGGGCTGGCCGTCCAACTCGCGCTAGGCGTGCTCGGCGTCGTGCCGCGACTGCGCTCGGATATCGGGCGAATTCAGACCATCGATTTTGTGGGCGCCGCGGTTCGCCTCGTCGTGCTAGTGGCGCTGATGTATGTGTTTCTGAATTCGGCCGTCGCCGTGGCCGTCGGTTCAGCAACGTTGTTTGTCCAGTACTGGATGCTGCGCCGCTATGCCGCTCGCGTGATCGACTTCGACGCGCCGGAGAACGAGGAAGACCGCAGCGCCATGCAGCGTTTTATCCGCCACCTGGCAGCGAATGCCGTCTTCTTTTGTTTCCAGGGACAGATCACGATTTTTCTCCTTGGTTTTTTCGGCCGGGTGAACGCCATCGCCGAAGTCGGCGCGCTCGGCCGGCTCGGCATGGTGTTTACCGTGCTGACCAATTTGCTCACCAACGTTTTCGGGCCGGCTTTCGCGCGTTGCCAGGATCCGAAGCGGTTGCGCTGGCAATACGCGGCGATTGTTGGCGGTGTGACTGCGTTCAGTCTCGTGTTGATTGCCGCCGCCGCTCTTTTCCCAGGCGCATTCTTGTTCGTCCTCGGCGCCAAATATGCGCACCTCGAGCGAGAACTCGTGTTGATGGTGGGCGGCGCGGTTGTCGGCGCGTTAACCGGCACCTTCTGGACCTTGAACGCCTCGAAAGCATGGATCGCCGGTTCGTGGCTCTACATCCCGCTCACGGTCGGAACCCAAATCCTCCTAATCCCGATCACCAATTTCTCCAGCGTCCGCAGTGTCCTGATGTTCAACCTGCTCTCGGCCGTGCCGAACCTGCTCCTCAATCTCGCGCTGAGCATTCGCGGATTCCGCTCCCAATCTCTGGCCGCTCCATGAGAAACCTGCCGAATTTCGCCTATCATTTTGCGCTTCAGCTCGGCCATGCGTTGCGGGGTTTATATCGCTCTTTCCTGCCGCTCATCGTTCGTTTCAGGCCGAACCCGGCGCGGTCATTTCCATTCGAGGTCTTTGCCTACTCGAACGACGAGATGTTGCCCGAACAAGTGGCGTCGATCCGATCGTTCCTGCGGCATGTGGGACGCCCGAAGAGTTTCACGGTCGTGTCGGATGGTTCGCATTCGGATCGCAGTATCCGTTTGTTGAAGAGCGTCGATCGCAGCGTTTCGGTGACGAGGGCACCGCCAGCGACCCCCGGCCAGCCCCCGAAATTGGAGGCCTATCTCAACAGCCATCCTACCGGCAAACAACTTGCCTTGATCATGTCGTTGCCCCGGAACGGGCCAGCCCTCTACGTCGATGCCGATGTGCGTTTTTTTCCGGCCGCCTCCGATCTCTTCGTGCGCGGGGAAGCCAAAGACCTTCCCGCCTATTATCTGGCTGACTGCCAATTTGCCGGCGACCCCAGACTTGTCCGCGACGCCAGTGAAGAAAACGAACCGGTCAACACAGGTGCTTTGTTTCTCTTCAGAAAATTGGATTGGGCGTTGAGCATTCGCCGGTTCCTCGAGCTCGAGGGCGAACCGACTTTTTTTTCGAACCAGACGATGACGCACCTAACGATGCACGAAAACGGCGCCCGTCCCTTTGATCCGGCGAAATATGTCCTGCAATTGGACGACCAGTGTGCGTTTGCCGACCGGTATGCCAGTCCGCGACTGGCTCTGCGCCATTACGTGAACCCGGTGCGGCATAAGTTTTGGACGAGCCTCTTGCATTAACTCGGTCGATGGAATCGCAACGCCCACTTCGCCTTCTCGCTGTCATCAATTTGCCCTGGGACCGGAAGCTGGGCGCGCCACGAGTCTGGATGGAACTGGCCGACCAATGGCGGGCCGCCGGCCATACCGTCGATAAGTATTGTCTAACGGACGCCTTCCCGACTCCCAGCACCTTGAGCGCGGTTAGTGTGGTCCGCCAGGTCCTCTTTGCCTACCGGGCCGCGCGCTACATCCGAAAAAATGGCGCGAGCTACGATGTCATCGACAGTTTGCTTGGCACTTTGCCGTTCTCGAAACGGCGTTTGCGTTTTGCCGGTTTGCTCGTGGCGCGGTCCGTTGGGTTCTATCGGCTCTACGAGAGATTCGATGTCCTGGCGCAAAGCCGCTGGCCGGATTTGTCCTGGGGAAAATTAGTTGGGCGAGTTTTTCATCGTCTCATCAAAAGGCGCGCGCACCAGGCCGCCGAACAATCCGTTCGTCACGCGGACCTGCTCAATCTCGCGAACGAAGACGAGCTGAGATCTTTGCGCGACGAGGCCAAATCGACCAAGCCGGCCCTGGTCCTGCCGTATGGGCTGACGCCGACCAGGCGCCAGGCACTGGGGGACGCTGCCTTTTCGGCCGAAGCGCGGTTAGCGAAAAAAAAGGTCTGCTTCATCGGCATGTGGACGGTCCGAAAAGGCGCGAGGGATTGGGCCGAAATCATTCGCCTTATTCGGAGCAACGTCCCGGGCGCGACTTTTCTTTTTCTCGGGACACTGACGGATGACGCCAAAGTCCTGGAACAACTCAATCTGACGGGTCCGTGCGATTTCGTTGAGCTCGTTTCCGAGTATGAGCCGGAAGCGTTGCCTGACCTTTTGCGCGATTCGACCATTGGCGTTTTTCCAAGTTACGTCGAAGGATTCGGCCTGGGGGTTTTGGAACAACTTGCGGCGGGAATTCCAACCGTCGCCTACGACGTGCCGGGGCCGCGGCACATCCTGAGATCGATCGCTTCGACAGCTCTGGCTCCAGTCGGGGACACGGCGGCCTTGGCAGCGCAGGTCATCAATCTTCTCCAGGCCGATTTACCCGCGTACGCGAGGCTCCGCGAAGAATGTCTGGCCATCGCCGGGCGCTATTCCTGGCCGGAGATCGCGGCTGAAACCATTCGCACCTATCGCCAGGCCCTGGAGAACAGGTTTGGCGGAGCAGTCGCTTTCACTCACCCCTTCGGCTTGCAGTCGCCCATGGGAGGCTCGCGCATTATGCGCGCTCTCTTGCACAACGCGCCCGATCGGTTTGTAAGTATCTGCACCTCTTCCGACGCTCCCCCTGAGACAAACCTGGGCCAGGAAGTGCACGTGCCGTTGCGGCCGGATTTTGGCCGGATCGAAAGGACCCGCTTTGCCGGAGGAGCGGACGCGCTCTCGCCTTTGTTTGCTGGCCGTTTCGCGCGCAGGCTGGAGGAGGTTTGCCGTGAGTGCGGAGCCCGGGCGATACATTCGATCGCGCACGGTGGAATGGATTTTTATTCCGCCTTTCTCGCGGCGAAGAAACTCGATATCCCATTTTTTCTTCAGGTCCACGACGACTTCATCTTCAGTGCGCGCGGCGTTCGCAGCGAGGCAGCCGCCCACGGCGCGCTGCGTGAGGCCTGGCAAAACGCGGCGGCCCGTTTCGTGATTTGCCGCCCGCTCGGCGAGGAATACTGCCGCCGTTATGGGGACAAAGATTACCTGGTCATTACCGATGGTGTGGAGCGGATAGCCGACACGCCCCGGCAGCGGGCCGGCCGCGATTTGCAAGTTTACTTCATGGGATTGTTTCATTTAGACTACGAACCGAACCTGAGCATTCTCCTCGCGGCTCTGGCGCAATTGCAGGAGCAGAGCGCGGGGAAACTTTCCGTGGTGCTTCGCTGCGGTGGGGTTCGGCCGCGTTTGATCAAGAGCTACGAGAAATTTGTCCGAATCCTGCCGTTCGCTTCCGAAGCCGAAGTCCAGGCCGACATGGAACAGGCCGACCTGCTCTACCTGCCGCTTCCGTTCGGGAAGAAATATGAGCTTTTTGTGCGATACAGTTTGTCGACCAAGATGGTGACCTATGTCGCAAGCGGGATTCCAATTCTGTATCACGGGCCACCCGACGCCGCGGTGCATGACTTGTTAAGAACGCACGATGCCGCCTTGTTGTGCACCGAACCCTCATCAGATGTTCTCGCGGAAATGTTGCGCGGTTACCTTAATGACAAGGAAATGGGAACGCATTCGGCCCGAAACGCTCTCGAGCTCGCTCGGCGCAATTTTAATCTGTCCCAAATCCGCGAAAAATTCTGGGGAGCGATTGACCAATCGCTGGAGCACTGATGTCTTCCTCTCTTCTGCGACGCCTTTGGTTCGATGGCATTTTGTTTGTTTGTAATCACCTGGTCGCGCATTTTCCCAGTCACACCGCGCGGCTCTGGTTTTACCGCGCCGTCATGCGCTTCGATATCGGGCAGCGCGCTTTCATTTTTATGGGCGCTCAGTTTGACACGAGAGGGCACTTCAAGCTCGGCGACCATTCTACGATCAATCAGCGTTGCCGCCTCGATAATCGCGGCGGTTTGGAAATTGGCAGCAACGTTTCCATCTCCGCCGAAGTCTGCATCCTGACGGCCGATCATGATCCGCAGAGTCCGAGCTTCGCGGGGCGGGAACGGCCGGTCCGAATTGGAGATTACGTTTTCGTCGGCACGCGAGCGTTGATCCTGCCGGGAGTCGTCATTGGCCGGGGCGGTGTTGTCGCGGCGGGTGCGGTCGTTACCAAAGACGTCGCGGAATGCAGCATCGTAGCTGGTTGTCCCGCCAGGGAAATTGGGATCCGCCGCGCCGATCTGGCCTATCAAATCGATTACTGCCGTTTTTTTGCCTGACCTCTGGTTCATGTTCGAAGACCGACTGCCCGGCGTTGTCTCGTTTAATTGAAAACCGTTCTTCAAATCGTGCCGAGGACGCCGGGGTCTTTCGATGGAGTGGGTGACTACGCTTTGGCCGTCGCGCGGAAACTCCGCCTCCTCTTCGGTTGTGAAACGATCTTTGCCGCACATGATGCGGCCCGCGAAGCGAACGCAGACGGGTTCGAGGTTCGGCCCTTCGAGGATCGGGGAACGAACCAATTGTCCGGCGCGGATTTCGATCACGTTATTTTGCACTACGTGAATTACGGCTATCAGGCACGGGGAATTCCGTTTGGCCTGGTCCCGATTCTGCGCGATCTCCGGCACAATTGCCGCGGCGGCTTCCTTACCATTTTCCACGAGCTCTATGCCTCGGGCCCTCCCTGGAAAAGTGCATTTTGGCTGCAGCCGTTGCAGAAGCGAATCGCGCGCACGATCACGCAACTCTCCAGCGTTTGTCTGGTGAGCAGTGAAGGCATGCTTCGCCAGCTGCGAAGGCTCGCGTCTAATGCAGAAGGTATTGTCCATCCGGTTCTCTCGAACTTTGGCGAGCCCCAGCTTTCCCCGGGCCAATCCTTCCAGCGCGATCCCCATCGTTGGACGATCTGTGGCGGCACGGCGCTGATCGAGAGATCGCTAGAATCGTTTCGTGAAATCAGGCATCGGATCCCGGCCGAGATCTCACCCGGGGAACTGTTTATTTTCGGCGGGAATGACAATTCCACGGTTCGCTCGCTTCTCCCCGAGCTCGGAATCCAAACTGATTACCGGCCCGGCATCGCTTCCGCCGAGGCGTCTTCAATTCTTTCCGCATCATCCTTCCTCTGGTTGGATTATTTCGACCGGCCGGATGTGCCGCTGGAATTTGTTCTTAAATCGACCGCCTTCGCGGCGGCCTGCGCGCATGGTGTCGTTCCCGTCTTTCCGCAGCGGAGTTCCGGGATTTCTATTCAAGGGGACCGATTGCCGGGGCCTTTTTTTGTCGAGGAAGATTCTGCGGAACTTCCGGCGCCGGCTGATCGAGCGAAAGTCGCGGAACGGTTTTACGATTGGTATCAACGGCATGCCTCCTCAGATCATCTCGCGCGCGGCATCGCTCGTGCGTTGCAGTTAACCGCATGAAATCTCTCGGAAGAATTTTAGAAAGGATGGCGCAGCGAATCTCCGGACTCGGCTATGTCTGGCAGAATCCTTCCTACGCCGAGGTGCGCCGGAATGGAGGCGCGCGTGATCTTTATCGCCTCCTCAATAAGCCATGGCTCCCGCCGGAGAGGATCGGAACGGTCCTGGACGTTGGCGCGAACGAAGGTCAATTCGTCAAAGTCGCGCGCGCTTTGTTTCCCCAGACGCCGATTCTGGCCTTCGAGCCGAATCCCCATTTAACGCCTTCGTTGGAACGCCTGCTCTCTGCATCGGGAAGCGGCGAGCTTCTTCCGCTCGCCTGCGGACGTGAATCGGCCGTGATCCCGCTTTACCTCACGAAATTTTCGCCCGCTGCCTCTCTCCTCCGGCCGACTGCAGGGACTGGCCCGGACTTCCCGGCCGAGATCGGGGAGACGATTCAAGTAAAGGTCGAACGACTCGACGACGTCGTGCGTGCAAGTGAACTGGCGCGTGCGCCCTACTTGCTCAAGATCGATGTTCAAGGTTTCGAATGGGAAGTGCTCCAAGGGGCGACGGGAATCTTGCCGGACGTAGCTGTAGTCTTGTGCGAAGTGAACGCCGAAGATTTTTACGCGGGCCAGGCTGGGTTTGAACAAATCTATCTCTTCATGCGTGAGCACGGTTTCAGGCTGGTCGATATCGGTGAACCGATTCGCGCCCGCGCCGCGGGTGAAGTTCTCTACTTCGACGTCGCGTTTCTCAAGGCCGCGGTCAGCACCACCTGATCCGTTATGAGAAATTCACCGGTCGAATTCGTCGCGGTAATTAATTCCTTTAACCGGCGACCACTTCTCGAAAAAGCGCTCGGTTCGCTGACGCAGGCTTTGCGGACCGCTCCGTTTGGTTCGGCCATCGTCGTGTTTGAAGCGGGCTCAAGTGACGGCAGCCTGGAATTTCTTCGCTCGTGGAATTGCCTGAATCCAGGCGATAACCTTGTCGTGGTCGAGTCGACGTCCGGCTCATCCTTTAGCGAGGGTGTTAATCGCGGCAGCGCGATGGCGTTGGAACGGTTTCCCGAGTGTCGCTGGTTGTTTCTCTTTGAAACCGACAACTGGGTTCAGACCGCGGAGCCTCTCAGCCACGCGGTTCAATTGCTCGAGGAAGAGCCGCAGCTGGCCGCGGTTGGTTTTACCGTGAAACGCCACGCCGGCGAATTTTGCGGCTACGGCATGTCATTTCCCACGGCAACGTCGCTTGCCCTCGGCCTGAATCTTTCTGCTAAGTGGAACCTGGACCAGCCTAATAATTCGCCGTGGAAAACCAGCAACAGTTTCCGCTGGCGGATGTGTGATGTTGTTTTTACCAGCCCGTTGCTGATTCGGCGCGAGGCCTGGCTTCAAACCGGTGGACTCGATGCGGAACGGTTTCCCTTTTCGGAGACGGACGTTGATTGGGCATGGCGCTGCGCCGAGGCTGGCTGGAAGACGGCGGTGATCGCGTCTGAGCAGGTAGTGCACGATAACTTGCAACAAGCTTCGGCGTGGTCCGCGAACAGGGTGATGGAATTTCATCGGAGCCGGCTGCGGCTGCTAAAAAGACATCGCGGCGAATGGATCGGATTAATCAAACCGGTCCTCTTTCTGCGCCATTGCATTGAAACTCTCTTGCTCACCTTTCGAGGAAGCACCGATGCCGCGGCGGCTCCCAAACTGGAGAAACGGAAACAAATGCTCCGAACGGTTTGGAACGACTACGCCGCCTGACTCATCTTGCGTTGAACATCCTGATTTCATCGCACGCGTTTGGTCCGAGTTTGGGCGGCATCGAAACCGTGAGCGCCCTCCTCGCGGAGGAGTTTGTCAGGATGGGGCACTCGGTCGTCATCGTTACCCAAACGCCCGGTGAAACCGATCTAACGGAATTCGGTGCAGCAATTATGCGCGCGCCTTTGGCGGGACAGCTCCGCGGATTAGTGAAATGGTGCGACGTTTTCTGGCATAACAATTTGAGTCTTCGCAGCGTGTGGCCGGCCTTGCTCCTGCGAAAGCCGATCATCGTTACCCACACCGGTTCCTATTGCCGGCGGCCCGCGGGATTGGATTTGGTTCTCAGAACCAAGCACGCCCTCGTGAATCGCGTGACCAGTGTTGCGATCAGCCGCTATGTGGCCTCGTTTTTCAAAACGCACTCGACCATTATTCCAAATCCTTATGACGCCCGCGTTTTTCAGGCGCGGATCCCGCCATCCGAACGCAAGCGCGAGCTCGTGTTCCTGGGACGGCTCGTTTCGGAAAAAGGTCTCGATGTTCTTCTTGAGTCGTTAGGCCGATTACGGCAGCGAAACCTTTATCCTCGCCTTACCGTGGTGGGGTCCGGCGCTGAAAAGACGCAGATGGAACAATTGACGCGAAAACTCGGGCTCGAAGGTCAGGTGGAATTCCGCGGCGCCAAGGCCGGCGTCGAGCTGGCGGATATTTTGAATGAGCACCAGATCCTGGTCGTCCCGTCCAAATACGACGAACCATTTGGCGTAGTCGCGCTCGAGGGAATCGCGTGCGGCTGCGCCGTGATTGCTTCGAGCGGCGGAGGATTGCCGGAGGCGATCGGTCCATGCGGAATTAGGTTTCCGAATGGCGATATCAACGCTCTGTCAGCAGCGCTAGAGCGGTTACTCACGCGACCAGATGAGCGTGAACGATTGATCGCGGAAGGGCCAAACCATCTCGTCCAATTTCAGCCGCAGCGGGTTGCTCAATGTTACCTCGAGCTTTTTCAAACCGTCACTCCGTGATCCTGCTTTCGCATCCGACCGCCAACCAGAACGTGCGCCAGGCCGCGCTGGCTTTTGCTGAAGATGATTTGCTGGCGGAATTCTGGACGTGCTTGAATTGGAAAGAGGGCGGTTTTATCGAGCGCCACCTGCCGTCTCGCCTTCGCAACGAACTTCGGCGGCGTTCTTTTTCCGATCGAGTCAAACCTTTCACGCGGGCGGTTCCCTGGCGGGAAGCGGGCCGGCTTTTGTCCCAGCAATTGGGTCTGCAATTCCTCACCCGGACAGAAACAGGAGTTTTCAGCGTGGATGCTGTTTATTTGTCCCTGGATCGGCACGTCGCCCGGCGTCTGCGGGACAGCAGCCAGATCAAAGCGGTTTACGCTTACGATCACGGCGCTCTCGAATCGTTTCGGGCGGCAAAGAGTCGCGGCCTCAGATGCGTCTATGAACATCCAATCGTGTATTGGCGCGAAGCGCGACGATTGCAGCAAGAGGAGGCGGAACTCCATCCGGAATGGAAATCGACTCTCGGCGCGATCCAGGACAGCGAAGAAAAGCTGGCCCGCAAAGACGCCGAGCTCGCTCTGGCCGATATCGTGATCGTGCCGAGCACATTCTCGAAAAATAGTCTCAATCAGGCGCCGGGGCTGAAGGCGCCGGTGCAAGTCGTGCCTTACGGCGCTCCATCAGTAAGTCATCCTTCCGGCGAAAGCCGGAGCGGCAAATTGGCCGTGCTGTTTGTGGGCGCACTGAGCCAGGCAAAAGGTCTGAAGTACCTTTTAGAGGCCGCGGCGAAACTGGAGCGGCAAATCGATCTCACCCTGATCGGCAAGCGCGCGAGCCCGCTTATCCCAACGCCGGCAATGCTCGACAAACATCGGTGGATTCCGTCGCTGGCCTACGACGACCTTCTGCGCGAAATGGCGCGCCACGACGTGCTCGTGTTGCCTTCCTTGCACGAGGGCTTTGGGCTGGTTATTGGCGAAGCCATGGCGCAGGGTCTGGTCGTGATCGCCACGCCCCACACCGCCGCGCCGGATTTGATCGAGGACGGCGTGGACGGCTTCATCATTCCCATCCGCTCCGCCGAGGCGATCGCGGAGAAACTCGAACTGTTGCGACACGATCCGACGCGGCTTGGCGAGATGAAACAGGCCGCGCGTCGGAAGGCGGAAATTCACAGCTGGGAAGCTTACCGGCGCACCCTCGTCCGGCTGGCACGGGAAGTGGTTTCCTAGGAACGTTCGATGCAAGAAGTCATCAGGATGAAGCCTTTAGTGCCCTACGCGCCGCCTGCTCGTCTCGACGTGGGCAGGGAGCAAGCCATCAAATACGTCCGCGGGCTTATCTGGGCTTATTTCGTTCTCCTCATTTTCGAAGGAAGCCTGCGCAAATGGGTTTTGCCGCAATACTCCGACATCCTTTTGGTGGTCCGCGATCCGGTGGTGCTCGCGATTTATGCGTTCGCCATCCGAGGCCGCGTGTTTCCGAACAACGGGTATGTCGTTTCGCTGGGCATCATGGGCGTGCTCTCCTGGCTGGTGTCGCTGGTGGTCCTCCAGCCGTACCTGTCTCTCCAACCCCTCATCCTGGTGACGGGCTTCGGCTTTCGTTCCAACTTTTTGCATCTGCCGCTGATTTTTATCATCGGAAAAGTCTTCGATCACGATGACCTCCTCAAACTGGGCAAATGGATTTTGATCGGATCGATTCCGATGGCTCTCTTGCTGGCCATTCAATTTAGCTCCGCCCCGGGCGCTTTCATCAATCGCACCGTGGGGCTCGGCGAAACGCTGCAGATCGGCGCCGGCGGCGATAAGATCCGGCCGCCCGGCACCTTTTCGTTTACCTCGGGTGTCGTTTTTTGCGCGTCGCTTACGGCGACTTATCTGCTCTACGGCGGCTTAAGCCGGGGCGTGTATCGCAATTGGCTGCTCTTCAGCGCCGGGTTCGCTCTGATGGTAATGATCGGTGTCTCGGGCAGCCGTTCGGTCCTGCTGGCCGTGGTTGTGGTGATCGCTTCACTCGTCGCGATTATTTTCGTCAGGCCATCCGCCTTGAACCAATTCGGCCGCAATCTCCTGATTGTCGTGGCGGTTTTGTTTTTGGTGACGCGCGTGCCCGTCTTCAAGGAAGGCATGGCGCTTCTATCCGACCGTTTTACCACCACCGCCGAGGCGGAAGAAAATACCATTGCCGGCGGCTTGATCGCGCGCGGGCTCAGCGGATTTGCCGAGGCCTTCAAGTTTGTCCCGAACGCGCCCATCGGCGGGTACGGTCTCGGGATCGGGACCAATGGCGGGGCGAAATTTCTCACTGGTCGCTCGGTCTTTCTTTTGACCGAGGGGGAATGGGGGCGCGTCGTTCTCGAGAGCGGCCCGATCCTGGGCTTCGCCTATTTGCTCTGGCGCACCGTCCTGGTCTTCAATCTCGGGGTGCTGAGTTTCAGACAACTCAGGCGTGGTGAGATTATTACCATCATGTTGTACCTGGCCGGCTTCGTCGCCCTGCTCACGGGTCAATTTGGGCAGCCGACCAATCTCGGATTCGCCGTTTTTCTCGGCGGCCTTTGCCTCGCCTCCGCCAATAAGAAACAGATGCCTTCGGAAACAGAGCGTTTGGAGCCCGCGCCCGCGCTTCCTCAAATGGCCCGGCGTTCCCGCTACGCCGAACAGTTGCACCATTCTTCGGCCGCGCCTCGCGACTCCGATGATTCTGCTGATTGGTAATTACCCGCTCGATCGCCAGCAAAGCATGCAGCGATTTGCGACGATGATGCTGGCTGGTCTGAAGACCTCTGGAATTGCGGCGGAGTTGATTCAGCCTTCGGCGTTTTTCGGACGTTTCCGCTACGCGGGCAATTTCGTCGCGAAATGGCTGGCTTACCTGGACAAGTTCGTTCTGTTCCCGCGAACCCTCGCGAAAAAACTTCGGGAGCGACCGGCGCTCGTCCATATCTGCGATCACTCGAACGCGATGTATGCCAGGGCCATCAGGGACCTCCCCGTCGTCGTGACCTGCCACGATTTGCTCGCGGTCCGAGGGGCGCTGGGCGAAGACACGGGCTGCCCGGCCAGCGCCACCGGCAAAATCCTTCAGCGCTGGATCGTGGCCGGCCTGCGACAAGCGGACGTCATCGTAGCTGACTCGCAGGCGACTCTGGAGGACGCAAAGCGGCTGGTCGGCGAAAAAGATGGCCGGCCGAAAATGGAAACGGTCACGCTGGGTTTAAGCTATCCCTATCGCAAATTGCCTCCCGGCGAAGGATGGAAGCGCCTTGCCGAATCTTCCGCGCTCGATCCGCAGCTCCCCTTCGTCCTGCACGTCGGCTCGAATGTCGCCTACAAGAATCGCCCGGGCGTCCTTCGGATTTTCGCCGCCTGCCGCGAACAATTCAATGGCCGGCTCGTGTTTGCGGGCGAACCGCTGTCCGACTCGCTCCGCTCGTTAGGCCACGCTCTCGGGATCGCGGATCGAATCGTGGAGCTGCCTGGAATCAGCAGTGAATTACTCGAAGCGTTTTACAATTGCGCCATCGCTCTACTTTTTCCCTCGAGCGCGGAAGGGTTCGGCTGGCCCATCGCGGAAGCGCAAGCGTGCGGTTGCCCGGTCCTCTGTGTGGATCTTGCGCCGATGAATGAAGTCGCTGGAGCGGCTGCTCTCATGCATCGGCTGGACGACGAGGCCGGATTCGCCGCCGACATTTTGCGTCTGACGAATCCGGCGGAACGCGAAATCTGGAGCGCGAAGTCGCTCGAAAATGCGCAACGATTTTCCAGCGCCCGCATGATCTCGGAATATTGTGCCATCTACCGCTCGGTCGCGGCAGAACAAACATGTGCGGAATTGCAGTCCACCTGAACACCAACGGCCCGGCTGAGCGGCTCGACCTCGAGCTGATTCGACATCGCGGCCCTGATTCGGCCGGAGAATGGACTTCGCCAGATGGCCGATGCTGGCTGGGCAATACGCGGCTCGCCATCGTCGATCTTTCGCCGACCGGTGCCCAACCGATGGCGGACCCGGCCACCGGCAACGTCCTTGTCACCAACGGCGAGATTTATAATCACCGCGCCGTCCGGGAAAAACTTGGCGGCAATGTCGATTGGCGCGGGACGAGCGACACCGAGACGCTGCTCGTCGGATACGCGCGCTGGGGTCACGCGGT